>JABDLZ010000244.1 GCA_013001705.1 Flavobacteriales bacterium | reverse complement strand
CTACCAGACCGAGAGGGAATAAGGACTCAGCTGCGATACCTGTAGGCTCGGCAGAGAAACTGTTGGCCTCGAGGAATACGGCAGAATCCCATGCTCCATCCGTACCATCTCCAATAGCGAGTTTGATATGGTACACCTCACCGCAATTGACAATGGCCCTGGCAGTCAAGACCACAGTATTTCCATCGTACTCATAGTTGGTCCCATTGGTATTATCTACATAATAGATGATGTAGTCCATATAGTCAGGAGCGAAATCCACGCATTCGGGGTCCGACTCCATGTTGTCATTGATAGAATTGATGGCCACCGGAATATTCGTGTATTCCTCTGGATTATTCGGATCAGGTACCAAGGCAATGTTCTCGTTGGTATAGATTCCGCCATCGGGATTATTCCCACTCAAGAAGAAGCCGAACACATCGTTGAAGTTCGAACAAGCGAATTCAGGATATTCTTCTGAAGCAAATATGTAATTGAAGGTCAGTGTATCTCCTTGCGGGATAAAGTCGAACTCGATGACACACTGGTCATTGACCGATACATTGGTCAAGGACTCGAGGTCAGGATCATTGTACTGGAATGGAGAGCCGGGGAGACTGCTCGAACCGCTGTTATTAGGTTGTTCGGCCATGGTGACATTCCCTGTCCCCATGATGAAGCCTTCAGAAACGCCTATTGAAGATGTCTCATCGGTAAATGTACCGGCCTGAACATTGACCGAGTTTCCCGGCAGACCATTGATGGTGATGTTGAACACATCCACTCCCTCACCGATCAAGGTGTTCTGAATCGCATCTGCCACCGTTTGGCTGGTATTGTCTACCATGACCTGTGCGGAGAGTACAGAGATGCTCAAGAGCCAAGCACCTAATAGTAAACCTCTTCTCATTGTTTCGAGCTTTGTTTAGAACGGTCAAAGATAATCGACTATCGCCTTTGAGCGGTCATATGCTTTGACCACCTCTAGGAGTCTTATCTGAGCACAGATAGCGGTCCCTTACGTATCAGCTTCTCACCGTTCTTCCCAGTGGCTTGGATCACATAGTGATAATACGAAGCACCATGGACCGGACGTAAAGGGTCATAGCCATCCCATTTGGAGTCCAAACCACTGGAAATGAGTATGCTACGGCCGTTCCTATCGAAGATCTCCATATGCAGTTCACTCAATCCGAGCGAGTTCACCTCGAACTCATCATTGACTTGATCTCCATCTGGGCTGAATGCATTGGGGATGAAGAGTAAAGGAGAGGGTTGGAAGGATACGTTCCAGCTATCTGTACATCCGTATTCGTTGATGACCGTAAGACCGATGCTATGGAGTTCATCATCCAAGAAGGGATGTTGGTTCCCTTCATCGAGTTCTACATCTGATCCGTTGATGCTCCAGTAATATTCCGAAAGGGCTCCGATACTCGAAGAACTCATATCCACAGTTCTGAAATAGAAATCCTGAAGTTCTTCGACCAAGAAGAGCGCCTCGACCTGTGAGAATTGCATCAGTTCCTCATCGGAATCACTCAGACCGCATCCATCGATCACCAGTGCTTGGATGAATATCGGTTCGAATCCATCTATCCATAAGTAAGGTTGGTCTACTGTTCCATCGGACCAGTGGATGGAGTACGGTTCCTGACCACCGGAAATCTCGAGTTCGATCCGGTTCTCCTGTCCACGACAGAGCACACCTTCACTATCTAAGTGGGCTTTGAGCGGTTCATAGTCGATCAGATCGATCTCTGACTCTACGTTGGATATCTGCCCGCATTCATCCGATATGGTCAATTCCAGCATTCCGGATTCCAGCACGGTGGTATTCAATTCCTCTCCTATGCCTACCAGCTCACCTTGAAAGCGCCAATCGTATTCCAATTCGCCCGTCCCGCCATCGATGATAGGTAAGACCTCCAGTTCATTCTAACCGCAGCTGAGCACGATCTCCTCAGGAATAGAAGCAGATATCGGTTCTCCACTGTTCAACTCGATTTCCAGAACGGTCATCACGGGAGCAACACAGGTATCTGAAGTGATGAGGTGTGGAAATGGTCCTGAATTATCGAGTGTGATATCAGGCCCTGATTGTCCATTGCTCCATTGGAATGAATAATAGCCCAGACCTCCGGTCGCACTGACCAATACCTCTATCGGAGAAAGACAATCCGTACTGGTCGCCTCATAGTTCACTTCCAGCACTTGGGGCCCGTCCCACACTTCCAGAGTGCTGAGTTCTAGAACCTGATCCTCCGCGCATCCGGAATAATTCAAGAGCACGGACAATGACTCCACTCCTTCTTCCTCAGAATCGGAGAACAGTGTGATGGGAAGCACGTGCTGATCGATAGCCCCTTCGAAGGTCACAGAAGGAGGTAGTGTAGAGTAGTCTGTTCCCTCTTCAGCCGTTCCCTGAGAGATCAGTGAGATGGTCTCGGCATTATCCCACCAAGTGGCTCGAGAGATTGCGATCTCTGCCTGTGAGCATCCCTCGAAGGAAACTCCTTCCGGTAGCTCGATAGGGGATAGACTGGTCAGAGAAGCCTCTAGCGCCACATCGGTCTGGAAGCTTTCTTTCTCAAAGAATATGGCTGAGTCGTAATGGTCATCGCCTACATCGGCAATGGCCAATTTCATGTGATAGGTCTCACCGCACTGCAGAGGCACTTTGACCAGGATGGGAGTGAGGATACCATCATACTGGATGGCAGTAGGATCCGATGAAATGGGATTGACAGTAAGGAATTGGCAATTCTGACAAGGGCCGGTATCCGCTGTTCCATTATTGACCGAGTTCACCGATATAGGAACTTCTGAACCTGGGAGTACGGCCAGATTGACAGCTCCATCGGGATAATTGAGTGGACTCGAAAAATCCCCTTGGATTCCAGGCCCTGAAAGGAAGAAGCCGAAGACATCGTTGTAGATGGTATTGGCGAATTCGGGGTACTCTTCGGATGCGAAGACAAAGCGAAAGGCCAAGGTATCACCTTCAGGCACAAAATCGAATTCCAGTATGGCAGCGTCATGTGTATCAGGTCCAGCAAGAGATTCGAGATCGGTATCTCCAGATAGCCCCAAGCCTGCTTCCGGAGCAGTGCACGCTGGGGAATTGTTCGGTCCTATGGCACCGGCTACTTCACCTGTGCTCAAGATGAGTCCGTGGGTGAGGCCCACATTGCTGTGTTCACTGTCGAATGAACCACATTGTATGGAGGCCTGATCAGCTGGTGATCCGTTGAAGATGACATTGTCTATGCTGAGTCCCCCACCGATGAGGTATTCACTGACATAGTGCTCCACACTCTCAGAAGAGTGGACCACTAGCTGGGCTTGGCTCGAAAAACACAGCACGAGCAAGCAGAGCACTAGGGAGGGAAATCTCACAGCGTCAGCGAATTAGTGACTCAAAGATAGGGAAGAAGGAGGCTTATGAACAGCCCCTTGTTGAAAACCTAGCGGAGTAGCGTGATCACGCCTCTTTTGTCGATGCGTTGACCATCCTCCAAGCGAGCACGGATGTGGTAGACAAAACTGTCATTCTCACCGTAGTAGCCGCTATTCTGACGGCCTCTACCGTTCCAGGTCTCATCGATATCCTCGCTGCGGAACACCTCTTGTCCCCAGCGGTCATAGATGACCATCAGAAAATCCTCGACCCCGTCACCGTATACCTTGAAGAGGTCATTGATCCCGTCATTATTGGGCGAGAAGCCAGTGGGAATGTACATGGTAGGTGGAGCAGAGATATCGATGGTGGCTGTATCGGTACATCCATACTCATTGGTAGCCGTCAGGATGATGGTCTGGTCGCTCAGGTCGTAATAGATATGTGTAGGAGAGGCTTCTGTAGAGACAGTTCCATCACCAAAATCCCATTCGAAGTAGAGTGTATCTGTGTTCACACCATCTGAGAAATTCTCCAGGATCACGCCATAGTATCCCGTCTCGTCCATTGCGAATTTGGCAATGGTCTCAGATACCCCTACGATTACTTCTGCGCTTTCGGTATTCTGGCAAAGATCCGTGACTTCTACAGAGTAGATAGTTGATTCCCGTGGAGTGACAAGGATGTCTTCTTGGGTCTCTCCTTGATGGGACCATGCGTATTCAAAGGGCGGTTCTCCGCCCGATGCGAGTGCGGTCAACTGGGCGCTGGTACCTAGACAGATGACCGTGTCTTCAGAGATATCGATGTAGATGGGGATGATGGGGACCAATACCTGCATCTCATCCGTAGCTGGAGTGAAGCAGCCATCCATTACTTGCAGGATGAGCGTATTGGTAGATGTCCCTTGATAGTTCAGGAGGTCTGATTCCCCGATGACCTCACCGTCTTGGATCCACTGATAGGTATAGGTACCGTTCCCTCCACTGACACTGAGCGGGTAGATGTCCACCCACTCCAAGCAGGTCAGTTCCAATGAATCCTCGATCTCTACGGAAACGGGAGGATAGACCGGCACATCGACCGACACCGTGTCGATCTGCGAACCTGCGTTGCAGGTATCGGTCACGGTGATGATATAATCGGTGGTCACACCGGGAGAGATGACCTGGCTCTGTTCCGTTATACCGTTGCTCCAATCGAACACATATTGCCCATAGCCGCCTGATACATCTACGGTGATCTCGATCTGATCTCCGCAATCGATGGCATGATCGACCGTGCTGATCTCCAGCGGCTCGGGATCATCCGCCACATAGAATGAGAACTCGGAGGTGATGGCTCCTGAAGCACAGGCTGAGGCACTGGTATTGGAGATGGTGATCTCTACCAGCTCAAGTCCTTCTACCAGACCATCCAAAATGGCGAAGACATCCATGTAATATAGACTGTCTCCTTCCGGGAAGATGAATTCCGTAGGCACGGTGGTATAATCCACTCCATTCTCGGCCACACCGGTGATCTCCAATTCCACTAGGGACTCTGCCTCTATTCCTCCTTGGCGTGAGAACACAATGGTCCCAAAACCACAGTTCTCGTATAAGAAGCCATCGGAATAGGGGCCGATAGAAGAGAAAAGATCGGCCGAAACGACCAGATCGGATGCGAAACTGCCTTCTTCTAGGAATACCGCAGAATCAAATGCTGAATCCAAAGCATCTCCTATGGCCAGTTTTATGTGATAGGTCTCTCCACACTGCACCAGAGCAAAGGCTTCCAGTACAGTAGTAGTCCCGTCCAAAGCGTCTGCTTCGATATCGCAATTATCTATGTAGAACTCACAGTTGGTGCATGGACCGGTAGGGCCACCACCAAAACAACTCGCGTTCCCGTTGTTCACGTTGTCGATGGTCACAGGAATATTCGTACCCGGTATAAGAGCGATATTGATGGAGCCGTTCGGGAATCCGGCCGGGCTGCTATAGGTACCACTTATGCCGGGTCCTGCCAAGAAGAACCCAAAGGCGTCATTGAAGGAATTGACATACTCAGGATATTCCTCCGAACCAAAAACATAGTTGAATCTCAATGTATCACCGGTAGGTACGAAATCGAATTCAAGGATCGCTTGGTCATTGATATCATCGTTGGCCAGGGCTTCGAGGTCCGGGTCATCTCCTTGACCATTGTCCACATTGATGGTGGTCTGTTCACCTACTATCACTGAGTCTCCACCGAAATCAACCCCATATACATGACCTGTAGAGAGGACCAATCCACTCTCCACCTCCATGTAGCTCCCATTGCTTTGGAAATATCCACACTGCAGATTGATCTCATCTGCGGGCTGACCGTTGAAGGTGATATTGGTAGCCGTTACCCCCGAGCCTAGCAGTACATTCTGGACATACCACTCCACAGTCTGTGTGCTTTCTACGCTCAGCTGTGCTGACACCTCTCTGGGCACAAAGGCAAGAGCAAAACAGAGTATGAGGTATAAATGTCTCACGGACAATGATTTCTGGTCGAGGTACAAGAATCAAAGATACGTGCTGAATCGATTTGCGTCTATTCATAGTTGAGTACTTCTATTCATTAGATGGTCGATCCTCAGATTGCTATTCATTGCATTCTAGGTGATTGACCGTGAGGCAGTCTCTAGAGTGTGAGCAGTTATATTTGTTCTCTTTTGAAATCACGGGAATGGAAGAATATCTGGAAGAGCACAAAGAGCGTTTTATCGAGGAATTGAAGGAAATCCTCCGGATTCCCTCAGTGAGCGCTGATTCGCAGTATAAAGATGAAGTACTGCGCATGGCCGAGGTCACCAAGCAGAGCCTCTTGGATGCAGGTATGGATACTGCCGAATTATGTGAGACGCCCGGATACCCCATCGTGTACGCTGAGAAGATCATCGACCCTGAGAAACCTACGGTGCTCATCTATGGGCATTATGACGTTCAACCGGCCGACCCCGTAGAACTCTGGGACAGCCCTCCATTCGAACCCGTGGTGAAGGATGGAAAGATCTATGCGCGAGGAGCGGCCGATGACAAAGGGCAGTTCTACATGCATGTCAAGGCCATCGAGATGATGATTCGGACTGAAACACTGCCTTGCAATGTAAAGTGCATGATCGAGGGCGAAGAAGAAGTGGGGAGTAATGGTCTGGCCTGGTTCGTTCCCCAGAATAAGGAGAAGCTCAAAGCAGACGTGATCGTCATCTCCGATACTTCATTGATCGCTAATGATGTTCCTTCTATCACTACCGGGCTGCGTGGGCTCAGCTATCTGGAAGTGGAAGTCACAGGTCCTAAGCGTGATCTGCATAGCGGAGTCTATGGAGGAGCCGTGGCCAATCCGATCAATGTGCTCTGCGATATGATCAGTGACCTCATCGATCAAAGCGGTCGCATCACCATACCGGGATTCTATGAAGATGTAGTCGACCTATCGGCTGAGGAGCGTACGGAGATGAACAAGGCCCCATTCTCACTGGATGACTATAAGTCAGAACTGGAGATAGACGCGGTCAAAGGAGAAGAAGGGTATACCACCATAGAACGGGCCAGTATCCGTCCCACTTTGGATGTCAACGGCATATGGGGAGGCTATATAGGTGAAGGAGCCAAGACCGTGCTGCCTTCCAAGGCATTTGCCAAGATATCTATGCGCTTGGTACCCGATCAGAATTCAGAGAGGATCACCAAACTGTTCAAAGAGCACTTCGAGAACATGGCCCCAGACTATGTGAAGGTGGAAGTACATCCTCACCATGGGGGAGAGCCGGTGGTCACTCCCATCGATTCCCATGCCTATCAAGCGGCCAGCAAGGCCATGGAGAAGACCTTTGGCAAGCGACCTATCCCTACCAGAGGTGGAGGAAGCATCCCCATCGTGGCCCTTTTCAAAGAAGAATTGGGCTTGGATTCGATTCTGATGGGCTTTGGCCTGGATTCTGATGATATACATAGTCCAAACGAGAGTTATGGGATATTCAACTATCTGAAAGGCATAGAGACCATCCCGTACTTCTTTAAATATTTCGCAGAATGACCAGGTACTTCATCGTACGTATAGCTTCACTACTCACCCTCGCAGTGCTCTTCAGTTCCTGTGAAATAGAAGAGGTCACACTCGTGGATCTGGAAAGGGTAGAGGTCGACCGTATCGAGAAGCAGGAGATGTTCTTGGATGTGGCCGCCACTCTGGACAATCCCAATTCATTCAGTATCAAGGTCAAGGAATCCGACCTGGATCTATATCTGGAAGATAGATATATCGGTAAGGCCAATCTGGAGAATCAGTTCACCTTGGAATCAGGAAGTCAGAAGACCTATGAGATGCAGATACGAGCTGTAGGTGAACGATTGAATACCGAGATGTTGCCTATCATGCTTTCGGCCGCTCTCACCGGTAAGGTCAATGTGAAGCTCAAAGGCACCATCACAGGAAAAGTATTCCTCTTCAGTCGGTCGGTAGATGTGAACATCGAGGAAGATGTGCTCTTCAAGAGCCAAGAAGGCTGATGAAGACCCTCATCTTGGCCATAGGCCTGGTACTGACAGCAGTTTCGGGATGTAATCAGCAGGATACCATGAAAGAATCCGATCATACGGAACAAGATGACCGACCCAAGAACGGCCTAGCAGGCCAGACCTCTCCCTATCTGCTCCAACACCAGTATAATCCAGTGGATTGGCAGCCCTGGTCGCAAGAGATCTTCCAGCAGGCCGAGCAGGAGAACAAACTCATCTTGGTCTCGATCGGATACTCATCCTGCCATTGGTGCCATGTCATGGAGCATGAGAGCTTTGAAGATGATTCGGTAGCGGCAGTGATGAATCGTCATTTCATCTCTGTCAAGGTAGACCGTGAAGAGCGACCTGATGTGGACCAGATCTACATGAATGCCGTTCAACTCATGACCGGTAGAGGAGGTTGGCCCTTGAACTGCTTCACCTTGCCCGATGGGCGCCCCGTGTATGGCGGTACGTACTTCCCTAAGGAGCAGTGGCTAGAAGTTCTGATGCGATTGAAAGAAACATGGGAGAGCGACCCCTCCCAGGTGATAGAGTATGCCGAAAAGCTGACAGAAGGCGTGAAACAGAGCGATCTCATCACCTTGGACCCCAGTCCGGCCCGATTCTCTCAAGACCTGCTTCATGAAACAGTGGAGAACTGGAAGGCACGTATGGATTTCAAGGATGGCGGTCCTTCTCGAGCGCCTAAATTCCCCTTGCCCAATAACTATCAATTTCTGCTGCGTTATGCCCATTTGGCAGATGATGCTCAAGTCAAAGAGCAGGTCTATCTCACACTGGATCGCATGGCCTTTGGAGGAATCTATGACCAGATAGGAGGAGGCTTTGCGAGGTACTCGGTCGATGGACAGTGGAAAGTGCCTCACTTCGAGAAGATGCTCTATGACAATGCACAGCTCATCGCATTGTATGCTGAAGCCTTTCAGGCCACGGAGAAAGCGCTCTATAGGGAGACCGTCTATGAAACAGTGGACTGGCTGGAGCGGGAGATGACCGATGAGTCAGGGGCCTTCTACTCTGCCTTGGATGCAGATAGTGAAGGTGAAGAAGGGAAGTTCTATGTCTGGTCTGAAGAAGAACTTCAAGAAGTCTTAGGCACTGATTTCGATTTCGTCAAGAACTATTACAACCTCAACGCCAAAGGGCGATGGGAGCACGGTAATTACATCCTTCTGCGCGATCGATCGGATGAGGACTATGCGCAACAGGAGGGAATCACTATAGAAGAACTCCAGGCGACCAAGGAGGAA
The DNA here is from genome assembly GCA_013001705.1 of Flavobacteriales bacterium. Lineage (NCBI taxonomy): Bacteria > Pseudomonadati > Bacteroidota > Flavobacteriia > Flavobacteriales > Flavobacteriales bacterium. The sequence continues at coordinate 3,708 of JABDLZ010000244.1, read as the reverse complement.
GTCAGGAAAAAGCTGATGGAGAGGCGAGAAGGCAGGGTGAGACCCGGATTGGACGACAAGAGTCTGACCTCATGGAATGCGATGATGATCTCTGGTCTGGTGCAAGCGGCTCTTGCCTTTGATGAAGACAGATTTCTTGATCTGGCTTTGAAGAATGCGGATTTCCTTATCCAGCATCAATGGAGAAGCGATGGGGGATTGAATCACAGCTATAAAGGAGGTACATCATCGATCAATGGCTATTTGGAGGATTATGCATTGACAGCGCAGGCCTTCATCGACCTCTATCAGATCACACTGGATGAAGAATGGCTGACGCGAACTGAGAAACTGACAGAATACGTGATGCGACATTTCAGCGATGAGGAATCCCAGATGTTCTTCTTCACTTCCGATGAGGATCCGGCCTTGATCACGCGTAAGATGGAGGTGGATGATAATGTGATCCCAGCCTCTAATTCTGCTATGGCCCGGGTACTCCATACGCTGGGTACGTATTTCGATAAGCAAGAATACTTGGACCGTTCATTGACGATGCTCAATAACATGAAGAGCCAGATACCCAAGTATGGGGGTGGTTATTCCAATTGGGCGACCCTGATGTTGCATGAGGTCTATCCATACTATGAGATCGCTATCCTGGGGGAGCAACCTGAGAAGGAGATACGCGAATTCGGACAGCAGTACATACCGAATAAACTCTTTATGGGAGATTCTGATGAGGATTCACGATTACCCCTGCTCGAATACAAGTATGTAGAGGGAGAGACGATGATCTATGTCTGCGTGAATAAGACATGCAAGCTTCCAGTGGGCACGGTCAAAGAAGCGATGGGACAGATCGATTGATCAAAGCATCTTCTTAGGCAACTTGGCGATGAAATCCTTCAGATAGAAGGGTTCGAAATAGGCAACATCCTCCACATCTCCAGCCTCCAGTTTCTTGAATACCAGGTCTTTGACCAATGCTGTATTCGGGTGAATGTCCTCGATGAAACGGGCGTGAGGATGTGCTTGAAGGTCTTCCCTTGCTTTAGGCATTCCATCTCCGAAGAAGTATACCGGCCCTTTTTCCAGTTCTTGAGCAAAGGGCGATTCTTCTAAGAGCAAGGCCTGACAATGCTTCATCTCTCGCAGGGAAATGTCGTATGCAGCGCTATAGACTTCCATCCTTCGGGCATCCAACAAGGGTCTGAGTATACCTTCTTCGATGTTTTCACAATCCAATGCAGCAGCACTCATTATCTGAAGAGTAGGCAGTGAGATGAGCGGTATTCCCACCCCGAAAGCAAATCCTTTGGCCGCACTTACACCTATCCGCAATCCGGTATAGGAACCTGGCCCTTTGCCCACAGCCACTGCGTGGAGATCTTCTGCTTCGATACCTGCTTCATGGAGCACTTCGTCACAGAGCACATGGAGTTGTTCGGCATGTACGTAGCCATCCTCGATGACATTGCGCTGAGCCCATACCTTCTCTCTATCAAAGAGAGAAACACTGCAGGCTTTGGTGGCCGTATCGATACAGAGTATCGGGAAGTTCATGGGTCTCAGTCTTCTTCTTCCTCGTCCTCTTCTTCTACCTTGACCTCGTCCCCATCTTCTAAACTGCGTGAGACGGTGGCATAGGGACCGGTGATGATCTGTTCTCCTTCTGAGACTCCTTCTTTGATCTCTATATATCGGTTATCCTGGATACCGGTCTCTACCACTCGGAGTTCTGCTTCGCCTCCATCGAGTATGAAAACGCACTCCATAGGCTCCATTTCTTCCTGGTTCTCCTCGAGTTCTTTCCTGCGTTTCATCTTCTCCCTGAAGCTACCACCTGATACCGTATCAGTGCGTGTGGTCACGGCTTCTATGGGTATGGCCAGTACTTGATCTTTGCGTGCCGTACGTATATCCACCGTGGCCGACATCCCGGTGCGGAAGGGGCTGATCATGCTGTCCTTCTCATTGACCAGGTCCATGTAGGAAGAAGGGAGAATGCGGATCTTGACGGAGAAGTTGGTCACTTGGTCGGTACTGAGTATCCCGCTGGCATTGGTGGCTGCATTGGCGATCTCGGTCACTACGCCCAAAAAGGTCTTGTCCTGATAGGCATCCACCTCTACTTCGGCTGTATCTCCGAGATTGACCCGTACGATATCGCTCTCATTGACCTCTACATCCACTTCCATCAGACTCAGGTCAGACACGCGCATGACCTCGGTCCCGGCCATCTGTATGGTACCGAGTACGGTCTCGCCTTCCTCTACCTGCAGGGCGGTGATGATACCATCTTTGGGAGCGAATATGGAGGTCCGTTCCAGATTATCTGAAGCTTCAGATAGGGTGGCCTCGGCACTTCGCACAGAATATCGGGAGGCCGCTACGGTCTCTTCGGCAGCCTGCTTCTCGGCCAATGCCGATCGGTAGTTGGATTCGGCCTGATCCATCTCCGCTTGGGAGATCACGCCATCGTTGAATAGTTGCTGACTGCGGGCATAGCTTCGGTCCACATTGAAGAATTGAGCTTCAGCCTGAGCAAGTCGTGCGCGGGCATTGGCCAGATTGGCACGAGCAGAGTTCAATGAGGCACTGGCCCGGGCCTGATTGGCTTCCAATAGATCCGGATTCAGTGTGAGAAGGAGATCACCCTCACTGACCCTATCACCCTCTTTGACATGGATCTCGAGTATTTTACCAGATACCTCTGGGCTGATCTTGATATCGGTCTCAGGCTGAATCTTACCATTGGCCGACACCATTTCCACGATGTCGCGTTTGACGGCCTCTTCTACCTGCACCGATTCTTTGTTCCGGTCAGAACAGGAATTCAAGATAAAGCACAGGCTGATGAGACTCAAGAAGGTAGTCAGGCTTCTCATAATCATTGTAAGTTGATCGGATTGCCCAGGTAGAAATCCATGATGGTCATCCGGAATATGTAGTCATACTTGGCCCGGATCGCTTCCGTACGGCTCATGGCCAAGCGGGATTTAGCATCATTGAATTCCACCGGACTGAGCATGTCCTGTTCAAAGCGTTTCTCGGCATTCAAAAAGTTCAATTCCATCGCCTCCAGGGCCTGAGTAGCGGCCAGATAGCTGCGTTGGGCCGCGGTAGCATCTGCATGTGCTTGCTGGACATCTTGCAGCAGTTGGTTCTTGGCGGCCTGTTCATCCAGTTGAGAGATCCTGTAGTTCAGTCGCGCACGATCTACATCCGAGGTGACGCTCAGGCCATTGAAAATGGGGATGGTCAAGGAAAAACTGACCGATTGATTGAAATTATCCTCGAGCTGCTCTCCAAAGGCTTTGGCTTCGAAATCGTTGTAGGTCTCGGTCTCACCCACTACGAGTTCTCCCGAGTTGGCCACCTCGCCTATGGGAAAGATGACATCGATGGGCTCACCTACACCTACTTGATTATTCCCGGAATATCCCGATCCGATGGATCCCCTGACCGAAAGCTGCGGGCTGCGGCCTCCTTGGGCGATGTCCATACCTACCTCACTGCTTTCTACTCGCAGTTCAGCGGCTTTGATCTGGGGGAGGTTCTGCACCGCGGTAGAGTATACCGTGAGCACCTCTGGAATCGGCCGCTCCATGTCCAGTAGGCTGTCGCTTGGGGCGAGGATCTCGAATTCCTGAGCTTCTTGAGGACCAAGTAGCAGAAGGTTGGTCAAGGTCAATCGGGCGATCATCAAGCTATTCTCTATCTGTG
>JABDLZ010000243.1 GCA_013001705.1 Flavobacteriales bacterium | reverse complement strand
CCTGATAGACCTGATCGAAGAAATCCTTGTTCTTCTCACTGAGCTTGATGGGTCGGCTCATAACTCGAAAGAGATGAACTTGATCTGCTTGCCCTCTTCCAGCCACATCTGCTCATAGTGCGTCTTGGTCTCCATGATCTCATTGAGCTCATCGGGGAATTTCTGTTTTCCCAATACATAGACATCGATACATCGGTGATGCACTTTGAGCCCTTGCTCGAGGATGACATCCATGGTGTAATCGTAGAGCGTGCTGCTGTCTGTCTTCAGATTGACCGTGCCCCCTGAGCGGAGGATCTTTCGGTATCGCTCCAAGAATCCCGGGTGGGTGAGCCGCTTCTTCTCTCTGCGGGATTTCTTCTGCGGATCGGGAAAAGTGATCCAGATCTCATCCACTTCATCCTCAGCAAAGAAGGAGTCGATACTCTCTATGCGTGTGCGTAGGAAGGCCACATTGGACAGGTCCTGTTCACGACTGGTCTTGGCACCTCGCCATATCCGATTACCCTTGATATCCACCCCGATGAAGTTGCGCTCGGGATAGCGCTGGGCCAGTGCCAAGGTGTACTCGCCCTTGCCGCATGCCAGTTCCAAGGTGATAGGCGCTGGACGGGCAAAGACCTCTGTTTTCCATTTTCCACGCAGCCGGTCACACCCATGCAGCATCTCCTCCTTATCGGGTTCGATCACATGATCCATGGCCGCCACTTCAGCGAATTTCCGCAGCTTGTCCTTTCCCATCGGCTGCAAATCTCGTGATTTGATCAGAAGAAGGCGGGTACTGCACTTATCTTAGATTTACACTGGTGCAGCACATCGGCAGAATCTTGGTGGCTCCCCTCAATTGGGGTTTGGGGCATGCGAGTAGATGTATCCCGCTCATCAGGCGTTTCTTGGATGAGGGGAACGAGGTCATACTCGCATCGGATGGCGAAGCGCTCCAGTTCTTGCGCAGGGAATTCCCCTTGCTGGAGTATCACGAAATATCGTCCTATCACATCCGATATACACGCTCACCTACCCGTATGACACGGGCCTTGATGAGCCAGTCTGCGGGCATCTTCAATAGCATACGCAAGGAGCGCGCTTGGTTGAGAAGGTTCTTGCGAAAACATCATGTGGACATGGTGCTATCGGACAATCGCTACGGCATGTGCTCCAAACGCGTGCGGTCGGTCATCATGACGCATCAGCTGAATATCCCTACGCCTTTGATGCGTGGTACGGTCAATCGGATCATCCATCGAATGATCCATCGATTCGATGCATGCTGGGTGCCTGACCATCCCGATCACCGCCTCTCTGGGCAACTTTCTGAGGCGACTTTGAAGATTCCCCTGAAGTTCATCGGCCCCCTATCGCGGGTGCAGGCCCTTCCTCAGATCGAAAAGGACATCTCAGTACTCGCCATACTCTCAGGTCCCGAACCCCAGCGCAGTATTTTGGAGAATCTCTTGATCCCCGTATTGCAGGATATAGAAGGAGCGGTATTGGTGAGAGGATTGATGAAGGATCGTACCAATGAGCGGGTCGGTCGACTACAGATCATCGACCATCTCCTCAGCAAGGATCTCGAGCAATACCTCAACCGCGCTCAAAAGGTCATCTGTCGATCGGGCTATAGCAGTATCATGGACCTGGATGCGCTGTGCAAAGCAGCCATTCTCATTCCTACCCCAGGACAACCCGAGCAGGAATATTTGGCCGAGCATCTGGCCCAACACCGCTTGTTCACCATGCTGGAACAATCAGAACTTGCTGAACTTCTTCCCGATCTACTCACCGCACCTGCACAGCAATGGAGCGCCTGAACTCGCATCTACCTCTTTATCTCCTGTTGCTGACGCAATGCATCATTTGGTGGCTGACCGGTGATGTATTTGTTCAAGATGAGCTCAGTGCCCTTTCCAGAACGCGATTTGAAGGATTTACCGAGCTCATCGAGCAAGGGGTGCTCACGGACTTCCATCCTGCTCTGGTACAGACATTTCTCTGGATCTGGACCGGTCTGGTGGGCATGAGCTCGTATATGGTCAAGCTTCCCTCGCTGCTGTGTGCATTGAGCTCGATCTGGCTCGTCCATCGCATCGGGCGTAGGCTTTTCTCGCCCCAGGTGGCCTGGATGGCAGGCGCGTACATGGTCTTCGCTCAATACTATATCCTGTATCTGGGAATAGCCAGACCGTATGCCTATGGGGTGGCGTTCATCCTCTGGCAATTGTCAGCCATGATAGATCTGCATCAGAGACCTTCGAGAAGAGCTTTGATCCAATTCACCATAGCAGCTGTATGTGCTGCTTGGACGCATTATTTCTCCATGATGGTAGCCGGACTGATCGGATTGATGACCCTTTTCTGGGTGGATGCTACCTACCGGAAGAAGTATCTGTGGACCGCCATTCTGGCCGTAGCTATCTATTCTATCCATCTACCCATCACGATCGCCCAATTCTCCAAAGAAGGATTGGGAGGTCCAGAAGGATGGTTGCAGGCTCCTGATGGCCTGTGGGTCTGGCGCTATATAGAATATCTCGGTCAGTACAACGGAGTGGGGATGGCCGTGCTTCTGATCGCATTCCTCAGTTCCTGCTATGCAGTCGTGTCACGAAAGTTCGATACGCAACAGCGCCTCTTCTGGTGGACCGGACTCATCCTATGGCTGCTACCTCTTGGTATAGCTTGGGTCTATTCGCATGAGGTCAGCCCTATTCTACAGTTCTCCATCCTCATCTTCGGATTCAGTCCTTTTCTGATCGGGCTTTTCGCTGGATTGGATCTGGTGAAAACGAGATGGCGTTCAGCCTTTGCACTCGCAGCGACCGCGGTCATCGCTTGGGGTACTTTTTGGAATAGGGAGCATCTGATCATATTTTCTGAACGACCCTATCACGGACTGGTGGAGAGCATAGCAGTACAGAATGCTCAGAACATACGTCCAACTGCCTATGGACCGATGAATCCCAACTTCATGCGGGCATACGATCGATCACGAGAATTGGACTATAGCTATCAGCCCACCCAAGGAGCTGACCTGAAAGCCCTGCCGATGAATCAAGCACTCGATGATGGCTCGGCTCTCTTCCTGGATCCGCCCTTGGAGTGGGCTGGACTTCTCTTGGACCGTTATGGGGATGGGTTATATCAGCATCCTGCTGAGCAATTCGATCTATATACCCTTGATCCTGTAGAGACTTGGTCAAAAGCAGAGTTGCGGGAGCAGCGGCTACTTGGAGAACATTATTTGAAGGGTGGAGAGGAATGGGCCCCTGCTGCGACTGTGGCACTTGACTCACTGAAGGGTGCTCCTTACTGTGATCTACATTTCATATTGGACATGGGGAAAGGGACTGAGGTAGAGGGTACGCTCGTCTGCGAGATCTATCGCGGAGATAGTCTGGTCGACTGGTATGGACGGGATCTGGCCGATTTCAGTATTTCGGATTCCACTAGTACCAGCCTCTATGCCAGCCGCAGGTTGCAGGACATCATTAAGCCCTTTCTCCATTCAGCTCTTCTTCCATGCAAGGACAAAGCTCCCTTGACCTGTAAGGTCTATTACTGGAATCGCTCTGGATCGGATATCCATATCCACTCCTTGCGCATGATCATACAAGGGGATTCTCCTAGGAGATATGGGCTCTTCTACGATTTCTGATCAGGAGATCTTGGCCCAACGACTCTTCTGGGCCATGTGTTTCCGCAGTTCGGGTATCATGATGCGATTCGAATCCTTCTGGAGTTCTGGGTCTTCATCTATGATGCGGAGGGCCGCCTCCCGTGCCATTCCGAGTATCGGTCCATCGGTGATGAGATTGGCGATATTCAATGCCACCTCACCACTTTGTCGGGTGCCCATGATATCCCCGGCTCCTCTCAGCTCCAGGTCCACTTCAGCTATCTGGAAGCCATCGTTGGTGCGCACCATGGTCTCCAGCCGCGTTCGTGCATCGGCACTGAGCTTGTGACCTGTCATCAGGATGCAATAGCTCTGCTCGGCCCCTCTACCCACCCGACCGCGTAGCTGATGCAGCTGGCTCAGCCCAAAACGCTCCGCACTCTCTATCACCATCACGCTCGCATTGGGAACGTTGACCCCTACCTCTATGACCGTTGTGGCTACTAGGATATGCGTATCTCCAGTGGCAAAGCGGAGCATCTCGTAGTCCTTGTCCTCGGGTTTCATGCGCCCATGAACAATACCTATCTGGTACTCAGGTCGGGGAAATCTCCTGCTAAGGCTCTCATAGCCATCCATGAGGTCCTTGAGATCGGCATCCATCTTCTTCGACTCCTCGATGAGCGGATAGACCACATAGACCTGTCGACCTTTCTTAATCTCATCCTCCATGAACTGGAAGACCCTCAGGCGATTACCATCGTTTCGATGGACGGTCTTGATCTCTTTGCGACCCGGAGGGAGTTCATCGATCTGCGATACGTCCAGATCGCCATAGTAGGTCATGGCCAAGGTGCGCGGAATGGGCGTGGCCGTCATGACGAGAACATGAGGAGGGATACTGTTCTTCTTCCACAACTTGGCTCGTTGGGCCACCCCGAATCGATGCTGCTCATCGATGATGACCATCCCCAGATTCTGGAACTTCACCTTATCCTCGATCAGGGCGTGGGTGCCGATCAGGATGTTCAGCTCACCGAATTCCAATGCTTGATGTAGACTCTTGCGCATGCCTTGTTTGGTACTTCCGGTCAGCAGTCCGATGCGCACACCGGTTCCCGTGAGGAGTTGTTTCAGGGTCTTATAGTGCTGATTGGCGAGGATCTCGGTCGGGGCCATGAGGGCTGCTTGGAATCCATTGTCTATGGCCAGAAGCATGATGAGCAATCCTACAATGGTCTTGCCGCTTCCCACATCACCTTGAAGTAGTCGATTCATTTGCTGCCCACTCCCTACATCTCTGCGTATCTCCTTGATGACACGTTTCTGGGCATTCGTCAACTCGAAGGGGAGATGTTCGCTATAGAAGGTATTGAACTTGTCACCTACACTGGTGAATACATGACCGCGTGTCTTTTTGATACGCGCTACCTTGCTCAATAGCAGCGACATCTGCAAGAAGAACAGCTCCTCGAATTTCATACGGAAGCGGGCCTTTTTCAGCAGCTCGCTCTTCTTGGGATAGTGTATCTGCGCATAGGAGAGCTGCCTATCCATGAGTCGGTAGTCAGATACGATCTCCTCTGGGATGACCTCCTTGATCTCCTTGAGCACTTCAGGGAGCAGGTTCTTCATCAGCTTGGAGAGCCCACGGGTATCCAGTCCTTTGGAGGTGAGTTTCTCTGTGGAAGAATAGACCGGTTGCAGTTCTCCGAGTAGCGGCACTTTACCCTCTTCCATCTGCTGTATCTCCGGATGATTGAGACTGAACTGACCTTTGAAACGATTGGGTTTCCCGAAGATGAGGTACTGCTTACCTACTTGAAGCTGTGGTCTGATCCAGCGGACGCCTTGGAACCAGACCAGTTTCATTCGGCCGGTCTCATCGCTTATCCAGGCTTCCAGTCTGCTTCCCCGCTTCTGCTTGATCTCTTTCACATCATCCAAGGTGGCCTGCAATTGCACAAGTGTGCTGTCATCCCGGATATCTCGGATTTTATGGAAACGGGATCGGTCGATATATCGGAATGGGAAGTGATGCAGAAGATCCCTGAAATAATGCACCTCCAATTCACTCCGTAACAATTGGGCCCGTGAGGGTCCTACGCCTTGAAGATATTCTATGGGAGAATCCAGCGACATCCAGAATCAAAGATAGAAGGCCTTATCAGGCATTCATCATGGCTTTTTTCACGCTATGGCTCTCGAGCCAAAGCCACCCTTTCCTGCTGATTACGCGCCACGCAATGTGTAGTGTACTCCGCAATGGCCCAGCCTGAGAGCTCATCCTGCATTGCTTGGGTCAGATGTTTTTGGATAGAAGCCCGTATCTCCTAAAACCAAGGAGTGTAAATACCAGATAGTCAACGTATTATGATGGATTCCTGCGTGAATTCAGTGGCAGGGCGGGACTAGCTGCACATGGGAAAGCTCAATTGCTTCGCAA
>JABDLZ010000242.1 GCA_013001705.1 Flavobacteriales bacterium | reverse complement strand
ATTGATAACTGCACCTTCGATGTACGCAGATCAGGTATAAACTATGACGTGGAAATCCAGGGTGACTGGAACAATATAAGTGGTCGTTTCACACCACGCACAAGTAATGTCACATTCTCTGGAAGTGGAACCATCTTCAACTATACGGGTGAAGAAGGATTCTATGATGTGGACTTTTCAGGCACCCCTCAACTCGTGTCTGATATCACAGTTTCCAATGAGGTATATGTCTCAAACTATCTGGACGCCAATGACAACGATGTCTATGTAGAAAAAGACTGGGTGTGTACAGGAGATTATGTGGGAAATGGCGGCACTGTCATTTTCGAGGGAGCAAACATCTCAACTGTATCAGGTACAACGGATTTTGATAATGTAACCATTGATAAGGATAGTGGTATCGAAGTGGATGTCACTGGGACCATGAATATCTATGGGACACTGCTGATGGACAATGGAGAATTGACCACTAATGATAATGTGGTGATTGCTTCCAACGCTACAGCTACTGGAAGACTTGGAGTGATGGGACTTGCCACCTTCAATGGTGACTTACAAGTTGATCGTTATATGAACCCACCAGGGAACGAATGGCACTTGATCGGATCATCTGTCACCGGAATGTCTATTGCCGATTGGAACGATGACTTTATCACCACGGGCTTTACTGGGTCGGACTGGCCGACTTTCGGATTCTGTAGCATCACGAGATATGACGAGACCCAGCTTGGTCATAAGGATATTGGAGTCTACAATGTCACCTCAACAGCCGATGCTATACCAACTGGAGAAGGAGTTCGAGCGTATATCGCACAGGGCCCACATACTCTGTCAGTCGCAGGTCCTCCCGTGACCGGTGCTTTTGCATGGTCGCTGACTTATACGAATTCAGGTAGTGCTGTAGATGATGGGTGGAACCTGGTCTCCAATCCATACCCATCGACCATCGATTGGGACGATACACCAAATTGGGTGCGTACCGGAGTCAAGGATGCAATCTACGTATGGGTGTCAGAACACGCGCAATTCTCTAGCTATATCGCTGGAGTGGGAACCAATGGCGGTACGCAGTATATCCCATCATCTCAAGCATTTTGGGTGCAAACAGACACTCCATTGCCTGTTATGAGTATTGTGGAAGGTGCGAAGTCCAATGTAGATGAGACTTTCCGAAATTATGAGGACATCAGCTTCTTCAAGGTGCAGATGACCACCTCTAACGGGAAGACGGATGAAGCTGCTATTCGCCTCGATGGAGAGGCTACCATGGAATTCGATAGTGATCTAGATGCGTATGAACTGCGCAGCACCAACGCTAACTACCCATCAGTCGGCCTGCTTACTGCGGACGGTGTGAATGCGAGTATATACTCATTTGCGACACTAGATGAAGAGACGATGATCCCGATGTCTATATACGTGGGAGTTCAAGGTGACGTGGAGTTCAATACCGAAGGATTCTCAGGATTCGCTGCAGGTCTGACTGTAAAGATCTATGATAGTCTCAATGATGAGTATCACCAGATACGGGATGTGGCCACAACTACCTTGACCTTGGATGCTGGTGAGTACGAAAACAGATTCTACTTGGTGATCACTCCCAGGCTCAATTTCGAGAATGTCAGAGACATTTCCCAGGAGAGCCAGTATGACGTTTGGGCAGATGATTCGAATCTGTTCATTCGAGGAACCGATAGCTCAGGATCAGTGGATATAGAAGTCTACAATGCCGTGGGTCAACGGATATTCTCAGAACAGAATGTGAATATGGGTAGACTATATAGCACTTCCATAGCTCTGCAGAATGGTCTTATGATCGTAGATATTATCGATAGGGACAGCGGACAGCGATCAACTAAGCGCTTGATCCGATAGTCTGATATCAAAGCATTGAAAAGGTAAAAGCCTCGGTCCTATACGGTCCGAGGCTTTTTAAATTCTTCACCTCCTAAATTCATGTTAAGAGAAAGAAGTCGAAATAGATCAATTCTTCTTCATGGATTCGATCTCTTCTATGGTGAGCATCTCTCCATTGAACATTCCCACTACCTGTGCTTCTGGAAGACCCGATCGATGTAGATCCTGCAGCTGTTCTTGAGCAGCTTCTTTGTTGGAGAACTTTCCGGTGAGATAATAGGTCTGTGAAGGTGTGCTGATCTGTTCGATACTACCTAATTCTCTGAACTGTTCTAGTTTCTTGGCTTCGATAGACCCTTCACTTTCTGCAAGCACGATCTTGTAGGTGATCAAATCCTCATCAAATCCATTGGTAGTGGCCCTGCTCCACAAATCATCACTTGTAGCGCTGGAATTTCCACCCATCGCCTCTACCACGTTGATGCGTTGACCGCCCCTGAATGCAGCTAGGAAGGCATCGTTGTAGCCACTATTATGTAAGATGTCCCGATACACCTCGGCATCTTTACGGTTATCGTATACACCTGAGAAATAGCGGGTCAGTCCATCATCCCCATTCAATGTGATCACATCCTGCAGCGAGGAGAAGATGTTGTAGGATAGCGAATTTCTGAAAGCTCCGACCTGTATGCGCCAGAAAACTTCATTCTCATCCATGGTGCCTGAGGCTTCAAACCCTTCATCTTCCAATTCACGGATGATCTTACGGGCTTCTTTGCTTTCATCCGTCACGATGCCGTCTTCAGCTGAAACGATGTCCCCTTCTAATCCCAATCCGGTCAATTCCAGCTTTCTCCGCACAGCGTCCGGTAGATTGTCGTAGTCACCGACCATATACAGCACCGTATCCCCATTGTTGATGGTCTGCACATCAGGAATACTTAAAAGGAGGGAGGCCAATTGTGAACTGATCCCTTCTTCTGTCTCCCCGATCTGTATCATGAATTTCTTGCCGGGACGTGGAGTGAATACTGGTTTAGGAATGCTCGCAGATTCTACTGTGCCGGTTACTAAATTGGAGTCTTGTCCCGCCACGTAGCGCTGATATCGGTATTCGAAATCGGCATCGCTCAACGTGACTCCATTCGCATCGACATAGGCCGATTCTGCCGTGTTCAGCTCCAGATCCATATAGTCTGGTACACCGTCCTTATCCCCATCTAGAGGACATCCGGTGGCATTGACCTGCACTCCTTCTGGAGTATGCGGGCAGGCATCGATCAGGTCGACCACTCCATCACCATCCTCATCACTTCTATCTGATAGATTGGCAAGCAGTTCGGGGTCGAGATCGGAGCCTTCAGGTACGATTCGTTTATGTAGACCGTAGCGTACGATGAAACCGGTATAGAGAAAACGGTCGTTCTTGGAATCTCCGGCTCTATCACCTACGCTTTCTGCCGTCACATTGTCGATATAATCTGTGGTGGTCAGATACATGCGGGTATGTATAGTGACATCCAAGTACTTGCCCATTTTGAATTCTGCTCCTAAACCGATGGGTATGGCAAAGGCTCTTTCATTGTAATCACCGAATCCATCCAGATCCAACTCGCGTAGGTCGGATTCATATTCGTAATCGCGCACTAGGAATTGTGCTGCTTCGGCATCTGGTGCGAATTGATCGCGATCTCTGATAGTGCCGTCATCCCAGTAGTAATATCTACGGCCCTCGGAATCGAACAGATCGGTCTTTGAAAGGAATTCGAATCCGCTCACACCTACGCTCAGTATAGGGCTGATGAAGCGATCTTCATTCAAGAAGTGATGGAAGTTATATCCTACAAAAAGTCCACCGCTCCGTATCTCTGATCTGAAATTGAGATTTCTATTGATACTACGTTCATTGGCGCTCGTAGTGCCGAACATGGCTTCCAAACCTCCATGGAGGTATTCATTGATAGGATTGGATATGGTCAGGTGAAATCCGGGTCTTCCAAGAAAGGGGCTATAGCCTTGATTCTGCTCGGCCACATCACCGAAGAAGGTCATGGTACCTGTTCCCAGACCGATGTAGGTGGTATTCTCTGGCTCCTGTGCATGGATGAACAAGGAACTGGTCAGTACGATGAGTAGCGTAGAGAGTCTCGTCATCAATTGGGAATTGGGTTCATTGATACCACTTCTGCTCGGTGATCATCAGTGCCTCCTGTACTGTGATTCTCCTCCCGTCATTATAGGCTGTGACAAATGGTCCATCGAAGTTATAACTGTCTCGGATGAAGTTGCGCTTGTCTCTCGCTTCTTTATACACAGGAAAAGAGCCTGTGGTATACTTCACCCACTTCTCATGATTCTCTATGGTGAAAGGGTCGGTAAAACTGTGCCGCTTCTCGAAATAGACTTCGTCCACCACATTCTTCCCAGCAGCTATCTGCACGCGATAGGCTACTCCGGTCTCTGGATCGGGGATATCGGTGACATCTTGGAATTCCTCTATCACTTCTTCTTGAGTCTCTTCTACAATTTCTTCAACCTCTTCCTGGGTCTCTTCTACAATCTCCTCAACAGTCTCTTCGACCTCTTCTACCTGGGTTTCAGAAGTATCTGGCAGGACCTCTTCAATGACCTCTTCTGTGACTTCCTCTGCTACTTCGGTCGTATCTATGGCTTCCTCCAAGCTATCAGAGATGGATTCTGTAATGAATTCTTCATCCCAAGAGGAGTCTCGGGATTGTAGATCGATCGACTTTGAAACGTTGTTGCGTAGATAGGTGAATTCACCCTGGATCGGTAGACCATTGATAACTGGTTCATCCGCGAAGACCTCATATACCACATACAAGCTGTCCTCTTCAGGTATACTGAACCATACGAACTTCACCTTGTTGTCTATCTGAGTGAATACCGCATTGGATTTCTTGACAGCTTCGGCACTCAATCCTTCAGGAAGTATCTCCTCGATCTTGGCAAATCCTTTGATCCCATCCTTGTAGAGGTCGATCTGTACGAGGAAGTGATCACCATTGAGTTGAGTGATAGTGCGTATTCCGTTGGCCAATGTATCAGGTACGAATTGGTTGGATACATTCTCAGAACCTACGAACATAACATGATCCGGTATCTCTTCGATCTTCCTCTGATTCTTATCCAAGTATGCAAATCGCTGTGATATCGTGTTGTTTCCCTCTTCACAGTCATCGAAAACGGTCAGCTTATAGCTGATCTGGAACTCATCCTCTTGCGGGAGACTCATCCATATGATCTTGGCGGCCCCTTCAGCAAAGGTGAAAGATGCACCTCTGAGATCACCGGGTTCGATCTGAATGCCCTTGGGTACGTCCACCTGGAATTTGGCAAATCCTCCGATCTTCTTCTTCTCGATGGTCACATAGACCCAGTGCTCTGAACCTATGACCGTAGTGGCAGGTAGGTCATGGCTGATCTCTACTCCTTTGGGCATGGGAATGAGATTCAAGAAAAGCAGACCGATCAGATGACTTCCGATGAGAAAGGAGTTCAATATGGACATATTCTGAAAAAAGCTTTAGTAACAAAGCTATCCTCAGCCTATGCTTAGCATCGGGGGTGCAATCCTTATTGCAAACAGAATCCTGTGTAAAATAGATTCACGTGATCGGAATGAGACTTACGTTGAGAATGGTAATGGTATTCGTATCACGATCGAAGTACAGCTTATCCAATGCGCCAAGGATATTCTTCGCACTGAAATAGGAGGTCTGTAAGCGGTCATCCTCCTTGACCGACCATTGGATGGTATAGGAACTCTCATGCCCTTATAGCTCTTTCCATAACTAGTATGGAAGAGAAAGGATTGATGGTGTCTGGGATTCACTGTGATGATATGTGGTATGACCTGACCATCCTCATCCTTGAAATTTTAGAGGATGCTGTTCTCTCTTAGACGGATGTAGTCCTCTATTTCTCTCTGTAGTTCAGAGATCTTGATGCTGGTGTGCGTGGTCATACTATCAAAAACAGGAGTAGAAGATGCTCAATCGGCTTGAAAAGTGGCCTTCCATTCTTCTGGTAGGGGTTTCGTGATACCGGCATGGTAATCGAAGGCCACCAATACGCAACGACCTTTGGCAAATATCCTAGGAGCATCTGTAGCTCGTCCATCGTATACGGTGAATCCCATGGTCATGCTCTTGGTCCCATATCTTTCGATCTCGGTCTGGATCCATACGTCATCATTGAGAAGAATAGGGATCATGTAATCGATCTCATTCCGGGCCAGCACGATTCCTTGGTCCTTCCAATCCCATTCGCCTCCGACATGGGTATTGAAAAAATCGATTCTTGCCTGCTCGAAGTAGCTGAGGAATACGGCATTGTTCACATGGCCCATGGCATCGATGTCGGCAAAACGCACGGGTATTCTGGTCTTATGAGTCATCGGTCGAGTGCTTCGAATTTAGAATTGTGGCTACGGTATTCAGGAATCAAATCTTTCAATTTCTTGACGCTTGATTCCAGGTCCGAATCACTATCGTCAAGCAAGGATGTTATCCGCTCAATGGTATCAGTAGGGATGTCTCGGGTCTTGGCAATCAGAATGCGTTCATTGTGGGTAGGTAGGGTATTCTCCTTGTCTGCCAGTACCTCTTCTTTGATCTTCTCACCCGGGCGTAGACCGGTCATCTCTACCTCGATATCCTTGCCCACTTCCAGTCCACTGAGTCGTATCATCTTATGAGCAAGATCCACGATACGTACGGCTTTACCCATATCGAATACGAAGATCTCTCCTCCCTTGCCCATGGCTCCAGCTTCCAATACCAATTGGCAGGCCTCAGGGATGGTCATGAAGAATCGCTCGATATCGGGATGAGTGACAGTCACCGGTCCACCATCTTCGATTTGTTTCTTGAATCGCGGGATGACGCTGCCATTGCTGCCTAGAACATTTCCAAAGCGAGTCGTAACGAATCGCGTTGAGGAATCCTCGGAAAGTGCTGATACATACATCTCAGCTGCACGCTTGCTGGCACCCATGACATTGGTCGGATTGACCGCCTTGTCTGTTGAGATCATAACGAATCGGTCTACTTTGTTTTCAATGGCCAGGTCGACCAGATTCCTAGTGCCCCCTAGATTGGTCCGAATGCCCTCATATGCATTGGATTCCACCATAGGCACATGTTTATAGGCTGCAGCGTGGAATACGATCTCAGGTCTGAATTCTTTGAATATCCGTTGAAGGTGTTCTCGGTGGCAGATGTCGGCCAATACGGTCAACACGATTTCTTGCTCAGTTGAATCTGTGACCTCCAATGATATCTCATGCAATGGACTCTCCGCTTGGTCCAATAGACAGATGGCCTCGGGTCTGTAGCGGGTGATCTGTCTTACCAACTCAGAACCTATAGAGCCTGCTGCACCGGTGACCATTATGCGTTTTCCCTGCAGGCTTTGGGAAATTGCACTGGTATCCAATTGGATCACGGAGCGTTCGAGCAGGTCTTCTACAGGTATAGGACGCAATTGTCTGAAGCTGAGCTCACCTTGTATCCATCGTCCTACCGGTGGAACATCCAATACCTTGACTCCTTTATCGATACAGAGGTCGATGACCTTCTGTCGCTTTTCTATATCGGGTCGCATCATCGTGCTGATGAGTTGATCGACCTCATGATCATCGATGAGTTCTTCCAGTCGCTCGGACTTGTAAATGGTCACTCCCTCTAATTTCTTGCCGGCCTTTCTCGGGTCGTCATCTATAAAAGCCACTACCTCCATGGCACTTCCTGCATCCCTATCCAAGGTGCGTTTGGTGATCACTCCAGATTCACCGGCCCCATAGAGGATGACCTTTTTTTTCAGCTTTCTAGGGTTCTTCTGTTCGGAATAGAGCAGTTTGACCACCAGTCTGAAAGTGATGAGAAGGAAGGTGGTCAGGAAGAACTCGAGGATGATGATCGATGTGGGAAGGAAGTAGACCTGATCAAAGATGAAATAGCGAAGCTGTCCGGCTGCCAAGAGCACCAAAGTACTTATCAAGCAGACCCGAAGTATACGAGCTGCATCTTGTGTGCTCGTGTACCGAATGACTCCGGCATAGGTCCTGCTGATCAATAGACCGCCCAATCGTACTGCCAGAAATAGGAAGATGGATGTTTGCAAAAGTTCCCCTTCTACATCTGGGATGGCAAAATCGAATCGGAGAGCATACGCCAAGGCCAATGATGCGAGGACAATACAGGTATCGATCAACATGATCAACCAGCGAGGCGCAAATCGCTGGCGGAATCTATCGAGGTCGAGCATCATCCCGCCAAATATAGGCAAGGGGAGGGGGTGCTAGGATTCCTCTTTGGAACGCTACTTTTGCATCTATCAAATCCCGTTATATGAAGAAGATCGCATTGAATGACATCCACGAATCGCTAGGTGCCAAGATGGTGGAATTTGCAGGATTCAACATGCCTGTGCAGTACGCTGGGGTGAAGGATGAGCACATGTGCGTACGTAATGGTGTAGGGATATTCGATGTGAGCCACATGGGGGAGTTCGTTGTGAGTGGGCCTCATGCCCTTGGCCTGATCCAGAAAGTGACTTCCAATGATGCTGCTGTGTTGGAAGTAGGAAAGGTACAGTACAGCTGTCTTCCCAATGGCCAAGGGGGGATAGTGGATGATCTGCTGGTCTACCGTACCGATGATGAGGAATATGTTCTTGTGGTCAATGCTTCCAATATCGAAAAGGACTGGGACTGGATCACTTCACATAACTCCGAGGGTGCGGAATTGAAGAACATCTCAGATGGCATGTCCTTATTCGCTGTTCAGGGTCCCCAGGCTATTCGGGCGATCGGTTCTCTTACAGACATGCCACTGGCCGATATGAAATACTATACCTGTAGATATGGACCTTTCGCGGGATGCGATACCGTACTGATCTCTACCACCGGGTATACGGGAGCAGGAGGAGTAGAGATATATGTGCAGAACAGCGAGGCACCCAAGGTCTGGAAGGCCATTATGGAAGCTGGTGAAGCATATGACATCCAGCCGATCGGTCTAGCAGCGCGTGACACGCTGAGGTTGGAGATGGGTTTCTGCCTGTATGGAAACGATATCGATGATACTACCTCACCCATCGAGGCGGGTCTGGGATGGATCACCAAATTCACCAAGGATTTCATCGATCGGGAGCGACTGGAGAAGCAGAAAGCCGAAGGGACAGCGAGAAGATTGGTGGGATTCGTGATGGAAGAACGGGGCATCCCGCGTAAGGATTATCCCATCTTAAATGAAGCTGGGGAGGAGATCGGACAGGTCACCTCGGGTACGATGAGTCCAGTACTGGAGCAGGGGATAGGAATGGGCTATGTCAGCAATGAATTCAGAAAGGAAGGGACCTCGATCCGGATCGGAGTCAGAAACAAGCAGCTCAAGGCCACTGTAAAACGCCCACCCTTCATCGCCAAATGACCAGAATATGATCAAGGATCCTAACAAAAAGCACGTAGAGGTATGTGTCACGCCTGACAAATACGATCGCTACAAGGAGTACAATCAGATCGTGGTCGTGATCGATGTGCTGAGAGCCACTTCAGCTATCTGTACGGCCTTCGATTATGGTGTGGAGAAGATCATCCCTGTCAGCCGCATCGAGAAAGCACTGGAGTACAAGGTGAAAGGATTCATCGTAGCGGCCGAACGCAATGGAGAGATTGTGGCAGGTTTCGATCGAGGAAACTCACCATTCGGTTTCATGGATGATGATCTGAAAGGAGAAACGGTGGTCCTCACTACCACCAATGGAACTCGGGCGATCAATATTGCTAAGAAGAATGCAGGCACCGTGGTAATCGGCTCTCTTTTAAATCTGGATGTGCTGTGTGATTGGCTGATCGAGCAGAACGA
This sequence comes from Flavobacteriales bacterium, assembly GCA_013001705.1. Lineage (NCBI taxonomy): Bacteria > Pseudomonadati > Bacteroidota > Flavobacteriia > Flavobacteriales > Flavobacteriales bacterium. The sequence goes on along the minus strand of JABDLZ010000242.1, from coordinate 5,789 downwards.
GGACGTATTACTGCTCTGTTCCGGATGGAGGGATAAATTGAATCTGGAAGACACCATATGCGCAGGAGCCATAGCTGAAAGACTCTTGGATTCCATGAAATTCCAATCCGTGGAGGATAGCACCATCATGGCCAAGTACCTGTTCCAATCGGCCAGCAACAATTATCTCGGCTTTCTCAAAGCAAGTTCTCACAGAAGAAGGCTCCAGAAACTGAACATGAATGCCGATATCAAGTATTGCCTCACACCCAATCAGAGTCGGGCTATACCTATTCTCAAAGGCAAATCCCTTGTGGATATCGGGGTACAGGAATCAGTCCGTTCCTAGCCAGGCGATCTCTACCTTCCTGTCTAGAGGATTCTCACTATCTGAGACCGAATCACCCAAGAAGTTGATGATCATACGATCGCTCGGAATCCCTTTCTGTCTCAGGTAATGTTTCACAGAAAGTGCACGCATTCTGGATATCTGAGCGTTGAAATCCGCTGAGCCGGACTGGTCGGCATATCCGGTGATCATCACCTTTCTCCCTGGGTCAAGCATCAATAGGTGATAGACTTCATTCAATTCCAGTTGATAGGCCAAGGTGATGTGATCGCTGTTCTTCTCGAAGCGGACCACATAGGGATCCTCTGTGTTCAAACTGCGTAATCCCGGATTGCTCTGAGCGATCTGATTGCTCGAGCGAATCTCCTGTATGGCCAGCTGGATGTCTGCCATCTCATTCTGCATATCGCTGAATTCGGTCCGGAACTCGAGGCTCTCCCTGCGCAGAGCGAGCATCTCTTCTTGGAGAGCGATCATCTGCTGACCGAAGGTGGCGATGAGCTTGTTATTGCTCTCCAGTAGCTGGACGATCTTCTCATCAGTTCCTGAAGCTATCTCTTGAGGATCCAACTCGGGAGGGAGTAACAGACCTAGGTCTTCCTCCTGTATGGAGGCCAGCGTGTAGTCGATGGGGATGAGGGGAGAATTGACCACCCATTCACCTGTGTCCACAGGTCCAGGGTCCATGGCCAGGTCGCTTGGAAAATCCGTGCTGATATACTCATGGATATGCGCATCTGCATAGGAGCTCAGGTCACGGGTGCTGATATCCTTGAGCTCCGATATCTGACTTCTCACATAGTTCAAAGCCATCTCTTGGGAGTCATAGGACAATTCCCCACGAGTGTCTTCCGTGCTCCAGTTCAAGCGTTCGAGGTCTTTGATCTTCTGATTGAATGCCTCTGAGAACCCTTCGAAGGGCCGGTCCACCTGATAATCATAGAGTTTGATCTTGTGGTCGACTATGCTCTTGAGATCCTTCATGATCTGCTTATCCGATTTACGCACGACCATGCTTCCATCGCTGATCTCCATGACGCGGTCCATGTAGTAGTCGATGTCCTGTATGATGAGGTCGATGAGTTGGTCCCGTTCATTACCCGAGATCAATTCATAGTGCTCTATGATGACCTGGTGGGATGAAGTACCCACAAGCGCATACTTGCTCGGGTCCTGTACCACGCGCTTACCGCCATAATCACGGATCACCGTGGGTTCTTGGCAGAATAACCAGAATGGTAGGGACAAAGCCATGGATATGATGACTTTTCTCCTCAAAACAGCTCAGATAGAATGCAAACGGAAAGTTATATTAGCGATAGGCCGAGGTAAAGGGGCAAAGGGATTCGATTTCAACGAGTTTTCAACCTATGCGTGGAATGCAGAATCCTGCTCCAGTCCTTGATTCTGGTACACTATGTGATGGATAATCATTGATGAAAGGATTTCTCTGTATAGCGATCATATTCTTCACTATCCCTGTCCTAGGGCAAAGGGATACTCTGGGGAGATACAGTCCTGGATTCAAGTTCAAGGATGGTCTCTATACTGCCTTTCAAGAATTCAAGGACAATTGTCCGGCCTATCCCATCGATCAACTGAGGGATGAGATGGGAAATACCCTGGATAGGATCGATGCGGAGCAACCATGGTTCATTGCTAGTCAAGACTCCTTGCTCGCAGTCTCCAAGGATTCCATCTGGGGATTCAGTAGTTCAGGCAAGGTCTATTTGAAGAATCAGGATTTCTTTGACCGTATGGTCGTGATCGGTACGCTCTGTCATGTCATCCATCGGGAGGAGATCATGGATTACAACAACACTCTTTACAATGGATTCACGTACGCACCCGTGCGAAGGGAGGTGCAAGTGGAATTCTTCGTGGATATGCGCACGGGAGAAAAGTATGAATTCAATGAGAAGAATCTCTCCGAGCAGATCAGTGATGATCCTATATTGAGATCCAGTTACTCGCAATTGACGAGGAAGAAACGCAAGGAGAACATGTTCCGCTTCCTTCATACCTACAATCAGAATCATCCAATCTACTTCCCGATCAGTCGCTGTAGATAGACCGACAAAAAAAGCCCGATGACAAGCATCGGGCTTCAAAGTCTTTATTCAAGATCATCAATTCATCAAGGTCTGTACCTCAGGACTTACGTCATTTACGGCAGGTGCTTTGACGAGTTTCATCTCTTCGATGAGGTGCTTGGCCCCAGCGTATTTATCGATGATGAATAGAACATAGCGGATATCTACCGAGATGGTCCTTTGCAATTCTGGCTCGAATGCGATATCGCCACTCATAGCCTCCCAATTCCCATCGAAAGCCAATCCGATCAGTTCTCCTTTACCATTGATGACCGGGCTACCGCTGTTTCCACCAGTGATGTCGTTGTTGCTGATGAAGCAGACGATCATATCCCCGTTCTCATCGGCATATTCACCGAATTCCTCTTCCTGGATCAGCTCCTTGAGATGAGCCGGAACAATGAATTCATCATTGTTCGGGTCTTCTTTCTCCAATACCCCATCAGTAGTGGTGATGTAGTCATAGCGCATACCATCAGCCGGGATATAATCTCCTACCACGCCATAGGTCAAGCGCATGGTCGAGTTTGCATTGGGATAGTATGGTTTTTCCGGATTCATCTCTCGCAGCCCTGCGATGAAAAGGCGATAGCCTTTATCGGTCATTGCGTAGTAAGGTCCTGCTCCGGCTCCTATCTTGCCTCTGTAGATGTCCAAGAACTGGTTGATGGCCGTCATGGCCGGGTCCTTGTCGAGTTTCTTCGCGCTTGGGTCTTCAAGGAATTCATTGAACTCTTCTTCACTCGCAAATACCGATTTGTCATACATCTTGTCGGTGATCTTCTGCCAATCGGCATTCTTTCCTCCGGCCTTGATCATGAATTCCGGCTGGAATTCCGGAGAGATGGCTTCAGCATACATTTCAAGCATACGGGCGGTGACTTTCTTGTCGGTACCCATGTTGTAATCCTTGAAATGGGCCGCAGCTCGGTCCTTCATGCCGGCTACGCTCGCTTCGATCATCTTCTCATCTTCCTCTTCCAATGCCGCCTTCAATTGACCGGCTCTATAGGCTAGGATCAATAGTTCTGAACCGAAAGCGGCTTCTTGTAGGTAGGTCTCTGCCAGTTTGTAGTCTGCGATTCCCTTGTACCCATCTTTAAGCAAGGTTATTGCTTCTCCGTACTTGTCCCTTCGCACAGGGTCTCCGTTGACCCAGGCGAGGAAATCATCTTCAAGCTGCTGTTTCTTCTCGAATACATTGAGTCGCTTCAGGCCTCTCATCTGCCCTTGGAAGTATTTCCAGTAGTTACTCACTCCGGCATACTTGGAAGCGTACTTGATACGCACTGCATCACTGGCATCCATGTCTTCTTTCATGAGACGGAGCTTCTCTCCACGGATCTTGACGCGTGCCGGTTGATCGACTTCTAGGGCCAATTCCACTCCATGGGAGGACAGATAGCGGTCTGTGCTTCCGGGATATCCGAGGATCATGGCGAAATCTCCCTCTTCTACACCATCGAGTGAGATAGGAAGGAAATGCTTGGGCTGATGCGGAATGTTGTCTTCTGAGTAAGCAGCTGGTTTTCCATCCTTGCCTGCATAGACACGTAGCAAGGTGAAATCACCGGTGTGACGTGGCCACATCCAGTTATCCGTATCACCTCCGAACTTTCCGATACTGCTCGGGGGTGCTCCCACCAACCTGACATCTAAGAAAGTCTCATATGTGAAGGCGTAGAATTCATTTCCACCGAAGAAGGATTTGACATCCACTTCGTAGTTATTATCCTTCATGAACTCGCTTTTGATCGTGTTGCTGAGTTCTCTGATCTTCCCTTCGCGTTCTTCTTCGCTCATCTGAGGGGTCAGCTGGCTGTTGATGCGATCAGTGACATCATCAATGCGTACGAGGTAGCTCACAACCATACCTTCTATAGGTAGTTCATCGGCACGCGTCTTGGCCCAGAATCCATCTGAGAGATAATCATTCTCCACAGTACTGTGTGACTGTATGGCGCTGTATGCACAGTGGTGATTGGTCAGTGTGAGACCATCGGGAGATATCATCTCCACGGTACACATACCGTAGTTCATACGGCCTATGGCATCCTTGACGGATGAATTATTGATGCTGTAGATATCCTCCGCACTCAATTTCAGACCAAGGTCCTGCATTTCAGCCTCGTTGATCTTCTTGAGCATATTGAGCATCCACATGCCCTCGTGCGCTTGCAGGCCACTCAAACTGAGTATCAAGGCCAGTGCGCTGATTATTAATCTGTTCATTTTGCTATTCATGTTAATTAAAGTCCAAAATCATACAACACCTCATTGGTGGACCGGGTGCCAATCGGTATCTGCGAAGAGTTGATCGATCTGCTCGGCAAATCGATTCAATTCATCCGGTATCTCATATCGTGCCACAATGCGTTTATCCTTGCCCATTGCTTGCACTCTGAATATCATAGAAGGCAGGTCCATGATGTTCTCATTATCGTAGCGGTCATTCAAAGAGAAGTAGTCTGCCTCGGCCACCATCTGGTAGATAGAGGCGATCTCAGCTGCTGAAAGCCGCGCCTGATAGTAGCCCATGTATTCCACGAAGTTCACTCCTTCATAGGTGGTGTAGCCACTCTCAAAGACCTTGATCTTGTAGACCGGACATCTTCCGAAACAGGGCCTGCGCTCGAATTGTAGAAGCAGCGAATCCTGCTCATAGCGCTGCACGATAACCGGTTTGTTAGTGGTATCAGCGACTCCTGATGCTGCTTGGGCAGCCAGACGTTCAGCGTCCACACGTGCTTCGGCCAATGCTTTGGCCTCTAATTCCTTCTGTGCTTGTTCTTCCGCTTGTTTCTTGGCCTCATACTCGAGTTTGCGCTCCTTCTTCTTCTCCAGAAGTTCAGCACGGGTCTCTTTGAAATTATTGTCCTTACAGGCTGTAGCTCCTCCCAGTAGGAGTGCTGCGATCATCAGGATGTGGATGAGTCTTATCATCGGGTCGGATAACCACGTTTCTTGGCGGCTTCTTCCAGTCTTTTTTGAAAGCTCGACTTCTTGACGGGCTTTTTCTGATTGGCCTTTATCTTCTTTCTCAGTTTGTCCTCGTCAATGATCACATTCTTGATAACAAACATCTGGCCGATCGAGAACAGGTTGGCCAGTAAGTAGTAGTAGCTCAGTCCTGCAGCGAAGCTGTTAAAGAAGAAGAGCATCATGAATGGGAAGATGTACATGATGGTCTTCATGTTGGGCATCCCAGGTTGGCTCGCAGGCATCTGCGCGCTATTCATGCGGGTATATAGGAATGTGCTCAGTGCCATCAGCAGAGTGAAAAGACTGATGTGATCTCCATATAAAGGTATCTCGAAGGGGAGGTCCAGTATGGAATCATATGAAGAAAGGTCATCTGCCCATAGGAA
>JABDLZ010000241.1 GCA_013001705.1 Flavobacteriales bacterium | reverse complement strand
ACCCAGCACAGTGTCTCTGGAAAAATGACCCTGTACAATCGCTTACCCTACTACCTCCAGCAAGGACTGGGATATGGGAATACTTCAGTAAGGAGTTATGAATTCTACATCATCGATGGGCAGAATTACGTGCTATCTCGGAATAATTTGAATTATAAGCTGGTCCAAGAGAAATGCGTGCGCTTTCCAAGCGCGCTGGATCGTATGTTTCCGGAGGTCAGCTTTGCAGCGCACCTGAACCTGATCCTGGATCTAGGGTATGTGCAAGATGAACTCTACAATGAAGTCAATCCTCTGAGCAATGAACTTCTACTCGGGACCGGACTTGGATTGGACATTGTATCGAACTATGATTACGTGTTCAGGATAGAATACACCATCAATCGACTGGAAGAGCAGGGACTCTATCTGCACTACAGAAAATCCATATAAGACCCGATGAAAGGTCTACCTTTATCCAGCAAAACGCAAGCTCGACCATGAGAATCGGCATCTACGGAACTGAACTCAATGATGATTTCATCCTTGACATTCAGAACCTCTTGAAAAGACTGGACAAGGAGGCCGAGAGCTTGGCCATCCATTCAGATTTTGCAGAACATCTCGCTCAGAAGAATGTGGCTCTCCCTGCCCATCATTCCTTCCAAGACCATCAAGACCTTACGACCCACGTAGAGGTGCTTTTCAGTATTGGTGGAGATGGAACTTTCTTAAACACCCTACTCTTGGTCAGGGATAGCGGTATCCCGGTGATCGGTATAAATACGGGCCGTTTGGGATTCTTGGCCTATATCGCCACCAATCGGATCGACCAGAGTCTGGATGCGCTATTGAGTGATCACTACTCGGTAAAAGAGCGCACACTATTGAGTGTAGAGACCGAAGAAGAAATTTTCGGAGAGACCAACTATGGACTCAATGAGGTAGCCGTACATAAAAAGGACACTTCCTCCATGGTCATCATCCACATCCACATCGATGGGAAGTTCCTCACCTCCTATTGGGCAGATGGTCTGATCATCTCCACCCCTACCGGATCCACGGCCTATAATCTGAGTTGTGGCGGACCGATCGTGGCTCCCAATACCGATTGCTTCATCATCACACCCAAAGCACCCCATAACCTCACGGTCAGACCCTTGGTGGTCAAAGATGATGTGGAGATAAGCATGCGCGTGGAATGCCGTGATAAGGATGATCAGTTCCTTCTCTCTATGGATAGCCGCTCAGTGAGTTATGATAGCGATAAAGAGATCATCATACGCAAGGCTCCCTTCAATCTCAATATCGTGAGACCGGAAGGAAGCTACTTCTTCAAAACCATGAGACGCAAGCTGAAATGGGGTCTGGATTCCAGGAATTGACCGTCTAGGAATCATATCATGACTTTGGAACGGCATTTGCTCCCCTTGTCCGTTCTCTTATTTGAGAATAGATTTGTACTCGAAGAACATTTTTACTTCTACACCTTATATCATGAAGAATAAGATCATCGCACTAGGCATTCTCTCACTCTCGGTCATTGGATTGGGATTCATCGCACCTGACTCTGGTTCAGAGGATCAAAAACAGAAAGCCAAAGTAGGAATCGAAGTAGGGAATCTAGCGCCTGACATCATCATGAGTGATCCCGATGGCAAGGAATACCGATTGTCAGACCTCAGAGGACAGGTCGTTTTGGTAGACTTCTGGGCATCGTGGTGCGGACCATGCCGCAGAGAGAATCCTAACATCGTATCGGCTTATAACAAATACAAGAAGGCCAAATTCAAGGATGCCAAAGGATTCGAGATATTCAGTGTGTCACTCGACAGCGATGTGAATCGATGGAAATCGGCCATCAAACAAGACGGACTGACATGGGAATATCATGTCTCTGACCTGAAAAAATGGAACAATGCCGCATCCCGCACTTATGGGGTGAACAGCATTCCCTCATCCTTCCTGTTGGACGCTGATGGAATCATCATCGCCAAAGGCTCTGCCTTGCGAGGAATGGGCTTGCACACCAATATCGATGGACTGGTGAAGAGTCTGAAATAGACCATTCTACAAGAAATCACTCTCTCAAAGACCCCTTCATCACTGAAGGGGTTTTTTCATGGTAGAACAGCTACTTTTGCCAGCTATTCAGGAATAGCTGACAATTTGTCTAGAAAGCCGACTTGGCAAAGGCTTTGACAATAAAGGATTGATAAGCAAAAACCTTAAATGAATCATGGCAAGACGAAGCAGGAAAAAGAAAGAGACCGAAAACAAGACCGAAGAGCACGTGGACGTGAAGGAAATGGAAGCTCAAGATGAGTCAGAGAACAAGGCCTCTCATGAAGAATCTGCTGAGCAGGCCTCAGACCAACCTGACTTCCAATCGAAGTATCTAGAAATGAACGACAAGTTCGTGCGACTTTATTCCGAATTCGAGAACTTCAGAAAGCGTACCGCCAAAGAGCGTCTCGACCTCATGGCCAGTGCTCGAGGTGAATCACTGAGCAGCCTTCTACCTATCGTAGACGACTTTGACAGGGCGATAGTCAACAATGAGAACACCGAGGACATAGCTGCCTTGAAGGATGGCTTCAAACTGATCCACAACAAGCTGCTCAACACACTTACCCAGACCGGGTTGAAAGAAATGGACACAAAAGCAGGTGATGATTTCGATACGGATAAGCATGAAGCTGTCACCCAGATACCTGCACCCAGCGATGAACTCAAGGGTAAAGTGGTGGATGTGATCGAAAAGGGATATGTCATCAATGACAAAGTGATCCGCTACGCCAAAGTAGTGATCGGAAGCTGACCGGACCATGGCCAAAAGAGACTTTTACGAGATACTCGGCATTTCACGGAATGCAACCGATGCGGAGATCAAGAAGGCCTATCGGAAGATGGCCATCAAATTCCATCCCGATAAGAATCCAGGAGATTCATCGGCTGAAGCAAAATTCAAAGAAGCAGCCGAAGCTTACGAGGTGCTGAGTGACTCAGACAAGCGTGCCCGATACGATAGATTCGGCCATGATGGGCTCAAAGGTGGCCACGGAGGATTCGGTGGAGGCATGTCCATGGAGGACATATTCAGCCAGTTCGGGGATATTTTCGGAGGAGCATTCGGTGGCGGTTTCGGAGGTGGATTCGGTGGGGGTCAGCCTAGGCGCAGAAAAGGATCCAATCTCAGGATCAAGGTCAAATTGGACCTTGCAGATGTTGCTAACGGGGTCAAGAAGAAGGTCAAGGTCCAGAAGCTCAAAGTAGCAGAGGGCGTGAAATATGACACCTGTGGTACCTGCCGCGGTACAGGTCAGGTCACTCGAGTCAGCAATACCTTCCTAGGTCAGATGCAGACCACCTCAGCTTGTCCCACATGTCATGGAGCAGGTCAATCGGTGAGTTCCGTACCTCCAGGGGCTGATGCCAATGGCATGGTGAAGAAGGAAGAGGTGATTGAGATCGACATCCCGGCCGGAGTGGAAGAAGGTATGCAGCTCAACGTGCGAGGTAAAGGGAACGATGCTCCTGGAAACGGAGTGCCCGGTGATCTCATTGTGGTCATCGAAGAGAAGGAACATCCCGAACTCGTACGAAACGGTCAGGACCTACATTACGAACTGTACATCTCTTTCCCAGATGCCGTACTTGGATGTAAAGCAGAGGTACCTCTGGTAGATGGTAAAGCTCGCATCACAGTACCTGAAGGAACCCAATCCGGAAAGCTTGTCAGACTACGTGGCAAGGGACTACCTAGCGTCAATAGCTATGGTTCTGGAGACCTGATGGTCCACATCAATGTATGGACGCCAAAGAAATTGAGCAAGGAAGAGAAGAAACTTCTGGAGAAGTTGGCCGAATCCGAGAATTTCACTCCAAATCCAGGCCGCTCCGAAAAAGGATTCTTCGAGCGCGTGAGCGAGATGTTCAATGGCTGATGGGCTGTTGAAAAAGTTGTGATCACCTCTCTTCGTCCATTAGGCTCTGCATACCTTTGGAATATCTTTGAGATCAAGCTGGAAATCACGAAACAAAGCAGCGCAGACCGCGTATCTCATTTCGGATAAAGATTACACATGGATAGATTATCCTTCCTCAGCAACAGCAGCCCAGAATTCTTGGAAAGCCAGTATCGGTCCTTCCTTCAAGAACCGGCCTCGGTCGAAGAATCTTGGCGCACCTTTTTCGATGGATTCGAATTCGCCCGCAAAGACTATGAGAGCGATGGTGAGATACCCGAGAATGTCCACAAGGAATTCAAAGTATTACAACTGATCAATGGGTATCGTGTAAGAGGTCATCTCTTCACGCACACCAACCCGGTCAGAGAGCGGAGAAAATACTCCCCCACCCTCGCCTTGGAGAACTTCGGTTTGGATGGGCAGGACCTCGATACCGTTTTCCAAGCAGGGAATGAAATAGGATTGGGACCGGCTGCACTTAAAGACATCATCGCACATCTGGAGACGGTCTACTGTCAATCCATCGGAGTGGAGTTCATGTACATGCGACAGCCCGAGAAGATCGATTGGATGAAGGAGCGATTGCATAAGAACTCCAATCAACCCGCCTTTTCCAAAGATGAGAAGCTCCGTATTTACGATCTACTGAATCAGGCGGTGACCTTTGAGAGCTTCCTCCATACCCGCTTCACAGGCCAGAAACGATTTTCTATAGAAGGATCCGAATCCCTGATTCCAGCACTCGATAAGCTCATCAGTCACGGAGCTGAACTCGGGGTGGAAGAAGTGGTCATGGGAATGGCCCACCGCGGTAGGCTCAATGTGCTGGCCAACATCTTCAAAAAAGACTTCGCTGAGATCATGAGCGAGTTTGAAGGAAAGGATTACAGCGATGACCGATTCGATGGAGATGTGAAATATCACCTAGGATTCACTTCCAAGTATCAGGTCAATGGAAAGGCAGTGAGTATGACCCTCTGCCCCAACCCTTCCCACTTGGAGGCAGTAGCGCCTGTAGGTGAAGGAGTAGCTCGTGCATTGATCGAGCATCACCACGACTGGGATGATACCAAAGTGCTCCCAGTGGTCATACACGGAGACGCTGCCATTGCAGGTCAGGGAGTAGTCTATGAGGTCGTACAGATGGCCCAGCACAAGGCGTATAAGACAGGTGGTACAATACATATCGTCATCAATAATCAGGTAGGCTTCACCACCAATTATTTGGATGGCCGTTCATCGACCTATTGTACCGATGTGGGTAAGGTGACTCTAAGTCCGGTCTTCCATGTCAATGGAGATGATACAGAGGCACTCGTCCACACTATGAAACTCGCCTTGGATTTCCGACAGCGTTATAAGCAGGATGTGTTTATCGATCTCCTATCCTACCGCAAATACGGTCACAATGAAGGAGACGAACCCAAGTTCACCCAACCCACCCTGTATAAAGCCATTGCCAAGCACCCCAATCCTCGGGCCATCTATCTCGAGCAACTGAGCCAAGAAGGGAACCTCACCAAAGAGGAAGCAGACAAGAAGGAGACGGTATTCAAAGAGATCCTGGAGCAGAAGATGGAAGAGGCCAAAAAGAAGAAAGAGGCTGGAATCCCGAGCGTGCTTGAAAGTTTCACCGATGAGTTGAAACGCTCATCGGACAAGGATTTCGAGAAATCACCTACTACGGGTGTCCCGGTCAAGAAACTCAAGACCATCGCCAAGAAATTGACCCAACTGCCTGAAGGAAAGAAGTTGTTCCGCAAGATGGAGCGCATCCTGAACGATCGGGCTCAGATGATCGAGAACAACAGTCTCGATTGGGGAATGGCCGAACTACTGGCCTATGGCAGTCTGGTAGATGAGGGTCATCCCATACGCATCAGCGGTCAGGATGTGGAGAGAGGTACATTCTCCCACCGGCACGCCATCGTCAAGGTGGAAGATAGTGCTGAAGAATACTGCCATCTGAAGCATGTTTCTAAGGATCAAGGAGACTTCAACATCTACAACTCCATTCTTTCGGAGTATGCCGTCCTCGGATTCGAATATGGCTATAGCCTCATCGTACCTCACGGAGTGACCATTTGGGAAGCACAGTTCGGTGATTTTGTGAATGGTGCTCAGATCATGATCGATCAGTACATCAGTTCTGCCGAGGACAAATGGAATCTGATGAGCGGCTTGGTCATGCTTCTACCCCATGGCTATGAAGGAATGGGACCCGAGCATTCAAGCGGCCGTATGGAGCGTTTCCTCACACTGAGTGCAGAGCATAATATGGTGGTCATGAATTGTACAACACCTGCCAACCTGTTCCATGCCTTGCGAAGACAAGTGGCATGGGGCTTCCGCAAACCGCTGATCATCTTTACTCCGAAAAGCCTATTGAGGCACCCGAGATGTGTGTCTACTCTTCAGGATCTGAGCAAAGGAGGAGTCAAGGAATTGATAGATGACGATCAAGTTAAAGCTGCCGAGGTGGAAGTAGTCGCATTCTGTCAAGGGAAGATCTACTACGAGCTCTTGGCCTCTCGTGAAGAGAAGGGATTGAACAATGTGGCCCTGGTGCGTATCGAGCAACTCTACCCACTGCCTGAAAAGCAGATCGATGCGGTGATGAAGAAATACAAGAATGCTCAACACCATTTATGGGTTCAGGAAGAACCCGAGAATATGGGGGCTTGGATGCATATGTTGAGACACTTACGCCATTTGGATTGGGAGGTGATCAGCCGTCCCGCCAGTGCGAGCCCTGCATCAGGGTCTCCAGAACGAAGCACTAAGCGACAAAATCATATCATTGAACAAGTATTCAGCAAGGCAGGCAAGGTGGCTTCCAGCTGAATGATGTGAACCAAACTGAAAACTACACCATGTTCGAAGTCAAAGTACCTAGTCCAGGAGAATCGATCACCGAGGTCGAGATAGCTCAATGGCTGGTCTCCGATGGGGATTACGTAGAAAAAGACCAGGTCATTGCAGAGGTGGACTCTGATAAGGCCACATTGGAACTCCCGTCTGAAGAATCCGGTATCATCTCACTCATCGCTCAAGAGGGAGATGCTGTAGAAGTGGGTGGGATCATCGCCAAGATCGATACCTCTGCCGAACGACCAGCAGGTAGTGCGGCTCCTAAGCCTAAGAAGGAAGAAGCACCTGCACCGGCTGCCTCCAAAGAAGAAATATCTGCTGCTCCAGCGCCCGTGGCTGAGAAGACAGCCGTGGCTTCGGCCGAGAAGAGCTATGCCACTGGTGTGCCTAGTCCTGCCGCCAAGAAGGTATTGGAAGAGCATGGAGTAGACCCTGGTCGAGTGAATGGCACCGGTAAAGGAGGCCGTATCACCAAAGCAGATGCGATCGAATATATCGCTGCTGGGGTGGATGCTACACAATTCCTCCAAGGATGGGGAGGTACCCGGGATACCGACTCTAAGAAAATGAGCATGCTACGGAGAAAGGTCGCTCAGAGACTGGTCTCTGTGAAGAATGAAACGGCCATGCTGACCACCTTCAACGAGGTGGACATGAAACCGATCATGGACCTACGGGCCAAATACAAGGTCGCTTTCAAAGAGAAGTATGGTGTGAGTCTGGGATTCATGGGATTCTTCACAAAGGCTGTCACCGAAGCGCTCAGACTGTTTCCCGCAGTGAACGGACAGATCGATGGAGACCATATGATCTTTCATGACTATGCAGATATCGGAATTGCCGTGAGTTCTCCTAAAGGTCTGATGGTACCCGTTGTGCGCAATGCTGAGGGAATGGGACTTCATGAGATAGAAGGGGAGATCAAGAGACTGGCTATCAAGGCTCGAGATGGTGATATCACCGTGGATGAGATGACCGGAGGAACATTCACCATCACCAATGGCGGAGTTTTTGGTTCTATGCTGAGCACTCCTATCATCAATCCTCCACAAAGTGCTATCCTCGGGATGCACAACATTGTCGAGCGTCCAGTAGCCATTGATGGGGAGGTACACATACGACCGATCATGTTCGTGGCACTCAGCTATGATCACCGCATCATCGATGGGAAAGAAAGCGTGAGCTTCCTCTATAAGGTCAAAGAGATGCTGGAGAACCCGGTCAAGCTCCTCACTGGAGCCAAAGAACCTGCTGAGGTACTACTTGGTCTCTGATTCACTAGAGCTATTCCTTCTATAACTGTATTGCAGGGACATTCACCTGTTCTCTCCTCCTTGCGTGTTTATTAGCGTAAAGCCAGCGGCATGTATGATCGATAGGCCATAGAGCCTGCAATGTCGTCTAGCATTTCTAACCATTGACGTTTTTCAACACGATAAAGGAACTGGCCTTCTGATACCTTTTCTGGTAACGAAATGCACAGTGATAATTCACGGAAATGACCTTCTATCGCTATCAAGAACAATGGTCCCATCCCTGTTTTCCGTGATAGCTGAATCAACGATTGCCGTGAGTAGAATGCGAAGCGCACGCAATTCCTTTGTCTTAAATATCGATCACCATGAAACGTATCCAATACCAACTGATAATCTTCGCACTGATAGTCTCCACGTACTCCAGTGCCCAACATACCTATGTAAGCCCCATTCTAGAACACCCTGGAATGAGGATGTACGACCTCTGGGATGGAAATAACAAAGGACACCTAGCTGAAATGAC
>JABDLZ010000240.1 GCA_013001705.1 Flavobacteriales bacterium | reverse complement strand
TCCGTTCCAGACCTTTATAGGCAAAGCCCCTGAATAGGACCTCCTCAAAGACGGGAGCTACAATGCCGATGGATAGGATCAGCAAGGGGATGTTCTGAGAATTGCTTACCAATTCATGCAGGAAGGGGGTCTGGAAATCTTCGAAGTTGCTTGCGAGTAGCTCAAGACCCACTGTGACTATTACAGTGATGAGTATCCAAAGACCCCACACGTACCAAGGGACATTGTTCAGATGCAGATACTCTTTGATGGTGAGTCCTTTCTTCCAGCGGATAGCGATGGCTACGCTGATGAGACCCATCACGGCACCTCCAAGGGCCATCGGCCAGAAGAGGTCTTTCTCATATGAGAGACGATTGAGCAAGGCCTCATCTCCCGAGAACATCGCATCATAGATCTCACTGCTGACGTCTTGAAAGGAGACACCCAAGAAGAAGCCTAGCAACTGCCCGAAGAGGAATAGACAGAAGATGGCCAAGGTCCAGACCACGGTCATGCTGGGTGACCAGACGACCGTTTGATCGGAAGGAGAAGGAATCGACTCAGTAAGGTTGGTCATCATACACATCCAAGATAAGCAAGGCTTCTGAAAGTGCCCCGATCACCTTGGTGTCGTTCTTTTTACGAGCGATCTCCAGTCCGGATTGGTAGACTTCGATCGCCTTCTTGGTCTTCCCTTTTTCTTCAAGGAGCTTTCCAAGAACCGGATACGTGGCTACGTGCCCTTTGTCCTTCTTGATGACGGTCTCTAGTTCTTTCAGTGCTACGGCCTTGTTACCGATCTCCAGGTACTCCATAGCTATAGCATAGCGCAGATAGGAGTCTGTTGGATTCTTGTGCAGCATCTCCTTGATAAGGTCGATTCTCTGTTGACTCATGATGTTGTTCAGTTACCTCGGAAGGAGGTGGATTGTGTTTCAACGTGTTTAGATGGGCTAAAAATAGAAAGCGTATCAGGCGTCTACCTACCCCTATGCTCTGAGTTTTGCACATCCCCGATGCACGGCTGGAGGGAGCTTATGAATAACTCTCTACCCAATCGATGATCTGCTCGACAGGTCGCTCATGGGGTAGATCCAACCAGTGTATATCGCTCATCTTCTTGAACCAGGTCATCTGCCGTTTGGCAAAACGCTGTGTCTCTTTGATCACCTCTTTCTCCATCACCTCCTCGTCCCATTCTCCATCCAAGAAGCGAAATATCTCTTTATAGCCGACCGTATTCAGAGAGTTGAGATGACGTTTGTCATAGACCTCCCTTGCCTCATCCATCCAACCGGATTCCATCATTTCACCATAGCGTTGAGCAATGCGCTCTTTCAACTCCATGCGATCTCTTCGTAATCCGACCAGCACACTCTGGAAGGGTCGATCGACCTTCTTTTTGGAATGAAAAGAACTGAAGGGACGTCCGGAGGTCAGGCAGACTTCCAATGCCCGTATCACCCGCTGAGGGTTCTGTCGGTCTATACGCGCGTAGCTCTCCGGGTCATATTCTGCCAGTTCTTCCAGCAAGGGTGCCAGCCCTACTGTGCGATGTCTCTGGATCAATTGCTCCCTGATATGCTCATCTTTGGGTACATCGTCCAGCCCTTCCAGTAAGGCTTTGACACAGAGTCCCGAGCCACCTACCAACAGGATGACCGGATGATGATTCAATTCTCCTTGGATGAGTTCCAAGGCATCCCGCTCGAACTGTCCGGCACTGTACTCTTCTTCCAGATCCAAACAATCGATGAAATGATGGGCGACCCCGTCTTGCTCTTCCAAACTCGGACGTGCCGTGCCGATGGGGATATGCCTGTACATCTGCCGGGAATCGGCCGATAGGATAGGGGCTTTGAAATGTTTGGCCACTTGGATGCTCAATGCAGTCTTGCCCACCGCTGTGGGGCCCACGATAGAAAGCAATACGGGCTTGGTAGTACAGGCCATCATGGATCAGATGAGCCCTTCGTAGTCGTCCAGGTTCTCCATGCCACTCCCTTCATCCCAGGCGTCCATATCGTCTTCATCAGCATAGGGGTCGTCATCGACTTTGACATTATCCCGCGACTCGCTCAGGTCGATACCTTCCATGAGGCTGTCCATGTCGAATGGGTCATCCACCGGAGGCAGTTCACCCAAGGCCATGGCAATTCGTGGATATTCCAACGCTGGGTCGGCATCGGAGAGGGAGAGCACCTCCATATAGAAGATGCGCAGGTTGAGGAAATCATAGACGTAGAGCATGCGGGAGCGTTCCTCCAGACAGTCCTTGATGGCTGTTTCTGACATCAGCAGGACCGGCTCTTCGCTGGCGCCCATATCCACCAGTGCGATCTCTTCTCCTTTATTCCAGTGCTCATCGCTCTTGTAGAAGGAGGCCATCTGGTCGTTCTCCACATCGAAAGCGGCCAATATGCTTTCATGAAGTTGCTCCATGGTTCCATCATATTCCAATTCCAGGTCTCGGAAGACCTCCTCAGTATGATCGAGTACGATACGGATCTTGAGAATCTGCATGCTGGATCTAGCTTTATCCTCGCCCAAATGTAAGATGTGCGCTTCAGTTTTCGACCGGGGCCAATCCGAGTTCTTCACCCTTTTTGAGCATGAGCTGATAGGCCTGGTCATAATCGTTCTCTATGATACCATCGAGGATGCTCTCCTTGATCTCATTCTTGATGATGCCGATCTCCCGGCCGGGGCCTATCCCAAAGGTGTTCATGATGAGTTCTCCGGTGATAGGTGGCTGCCAATTGCGTACCCGATCCTTCTCTTCCACTTCGGCCAATTTCTCTATGACGAGATCATAGTTCTTCAGATAGCGCTTGACTTTGGCCTCGTTCTTCGAAGTGATATCGGCCCGGCAGAGTTTCATGAGTGCATCGATATCTTCTCCGGCATCGAAGAGCAATCTACGTATGGCGCTATCGGTGATCTCCTCCTTGGTCAGTGCGATCGGACGTAGATGAAGGAGGACCATCTTCTGGACGAATTTCATCTTGTGGTCCAAGGGCAGCTTCAGTCTGCGGAAGATCTTGGGCACCATGCGGGCGCCTTTATCCTCGTGACCGTGGAAGGTCCATCCGGCCTTGGGGTCGAATCGCTTGGTACGCGGTTTGGCGATATCATGCATGATGGCCGCCCAGCGCAGATAGAGGTCATCCGTGCTCTCGCAGATATTGTCCAATACCTCCAGGGTGTGGTAGAAATTGTCCTTGTGACCGATTCCTTTTCTGCGCTCGACCCCTTTGAGAGCGACCATCTCCGGAAAAATGATCTCCAACAGTCCAGTGCTCATCAGCATCTTGAATCCGATGGATGGGATAGGGCAGAGGATGATCTTATTGAGCTCATCGATGATGCGCTCCTTGCTTACGATGGAGATGCGGTGCGCATTCTTCTTGATCGATCGGAAGGAGTTCTCCTCGATACGGAAACGCAATTGCGTAGCAAAGCGGATGGCCCGCATCATACGCAACGGATCATCGGAAAAGGTGCGGTCTGGATCGAGAGGTGTACGGATGATGCCATTCTCCAGATCATGCAGCCCCTTGAAGGGGTCTACCAGTTCCAAGTCCTTGTTGAGATCCAGAGCTAGGGCATTGATGGTGAAGTCTCTTCGGTTCTGGTCGTCTTCCAAGCTACCATCCTCCACGATGGGCTTGCGACTCTCGGAGCGATAGGATTCCTTACGGGCCCCTACGAACTCGAGTTCGTATTCTCCTTTCTTGATCATGGCCGTGCCGAATCGTTTGAAAACATGCACATCCAGTCCACCCATCTCTTTAGCGATCAAATGGGCCAGATCCACTCCCGATCCGATGGTCACTATATCGATATCCTTGACCTCACGGCCCAAGAGCGTATCGCGCACGAAACCACCGATGATATACGCATCGTGACCATGCGATTTCACCACCTCCTGGATCATACCGATGATGGGCACATGCTGGAGGGATTCCAAGCGAGAAATCTCAGGAGCGTATGATCTGGACTTCTCCATTGAGTGCTAATTTAATGATGGCCGAAGCTTTGCTCTGTGCTGGGCGGTCATTCCGCTCGATGATACCTTCCACGCTTTCCTTGATCGAAGAGGCGATCTCATCCAGATGCTGGGGACTCCCTTGTCCCGAGATATTGGCCGAAGTAGAAATGATAGGGTGCTTCAGGCGTTGGACCAACTGCCGTGTCAATGGGTCCTGTACGATACGAATGCCTATGCTACCGTCCTCGGCACAGACTCCAGATGCCAATCCCTTTCCGTGGGGATAGATGATGGTCAGTGGGTCGACAGCGGCATCGATCAGGTCATAGGCCACTTCAGGCACGGCCTCCACGTAGCGCTCCATCATGGCATCACTATCCACGAGGATGATGTAGGACTTGCCTGTTTCGCGTGCCTTGATGGCATCTATCTTCTGCACCGCCTCGGGAGAAGTGGCATCGCAGCTGAGTCCCCAAATGGTGTCAGGTCGGTGCAGGATGACCCCTCCGGACCGTAGGATGTCCAGTGCCTTGTCCAACTGTTCTTTCATCTTAAACGGCTACGTTATGCTCTCGCAGCACCTCGTTGAGAGAGGTCTTCTTATCGGTGCTGGCCTTGCGTTCTCCAATGATCAAGGCCACAGGTACGCCATAATCACCGGCCGGAAAGGCCTTGATGCGTGTACCGGGAATGACCACGGCCCGCTCGGGAACTTCGCCCACATAGACTTTCTCTTCATCACCGGACACATCGATGATCTTGGTGCTCTGGGTGAGTACGACTCCGGCACCGAGTACGGCCTCTTTCTTGACATGCACTCCTTCTACCACGATACAGCGAGAGCCGATGAAGCAATCATCCTCGATGATCACCGGACTGGCCTGTACCGGTTCCAATACACCACCGATACCCACACCGCCACTGAGGTGGACATTCTTACCGATCTGCGCACAACTACCTACGGTGGCCCAGGTATCCACCATGGTACCGCTATCCACATAGGCGCCTATGTTGACATAGCTGGGCATCATGATCACGCCCGAGGCAACGAAAGAGCCATAGCGGGCGATGGCATGTGGCACCACACGTACTCCTTTCTCCTTGTAATCCTTTTTGAGTGCGATCTTATCGTGGAACTCGAAAGGACCCACCTCGATGGTCTCCATGACCTGGATAGGGAAGTAGAGTAGCACAGCTTTCTTGATCCACTCATTGACCTTCCATCCGTCTGATGAGGGTTCGGCCACGCGTGTCTCACCGGCATCCAATCGGGCGATCACCTCGCGGATGGCGGATTGGGTCTCGGATTCCTGCAGCAAGGAACGATCTTCCCAGGCTTTTTCGATGGTCTCTTTCATGGGGCGCGAATTTAGGGCATCGCTGCGAGAGAACTACGCACGAAATTCCAGTCCCGTCACCTTTGGTAAGGTACAGCATAAGAGCTATGTATATCCTCCAAGCGGTAGCCAGAAATAGCCTGCTTATCGATCCGATTTGATGAGAATTAGAGACTGAGAACGTTCATGAGATTGCACGGTGACCAGATACATACCTGCTGCTAGTTGCGAGCCGATTTCTATTTCATTGATAGCGGGACTCAGGTTCAGCGTGGTGCTTTCAATGGATCTACCATCCAAGGTTTGAATGGAGAAATTCACAACGCTTGCTTGTTCGCTGGATATACTCACGGTGGACGTGCTTGTGAATGGATTGGGATAGCCGGAGATGGTATGGAGAGATTTGTCATGATCATCCAAGCCGACTACACTGAAATCCAATGTGTAGAGACCAAAGTCCCTGACATAGGCGAACAGCCCGAGCCCCTGCACGTAATCGACATGTTCTATCTGGATATTCGGTAGTCCAGTACCTATGTTGTTCCAGCTGTTCCCATTGTCCTCGGAGAGGTAGACCCCTCCCGAGACCAGTGATTCGGATGAGCTATAGAGTGTATTCCCATCCACAGCCACATTATTGAAATCTTCTTCATTGATCAAAGACCAGGTATTTCCATTATCCACCGATCGGAATAGACCATCAGAATAGGTGATGGCAAATAACGCCCCCGTACCCACAGTGAAATTGATGACATCCGTGTCAGTCAGGCCGGTGTTGATCATATTCCATCCCGCATCGATATCGCTGGTGCGATACAGATTCTCAGCATCACATGTGAATAGCTCACCTGTAGGTCCTTGACGAATGAAATTCATGGTAATGTCTGCCAGGCCGGTATTCGCAATGGACCAACTTGAACCATTGTCATCCGTATATCGGATTCCATAATCCTCGGTAGCAACGATCACTCTATCATCGGAGGTAATGAGGATATCTACGGCATACACCTCACTGTCTGGAAAGGATGCCGAAAGGTCTTCCCATACCACCCCATCGGTGGAGCGATAAAGACGCTCGCCTCCTGCAAACAGGTCCCCATTGGGAGCTTTTGCCAATGCCATGAGTTCAGTGTCTGTCATTCCTTGCACCGAGTGTTGCCACGAGGTACCACCATCGTTAGAGATGAACAGCCCGGAGTCTGTTAACAGATAGATGACCCCGTTAATGGTCACCATGCGTTCTACATAAACGGCTGTGATTCCATCATTCATCAGTGACCACGATTGATCATTCAGTGTCTGAAGCGCTACGGCTCTGCTTCCAGCGATGAGATTATCATCGGTATCGACCCAAAGGAAGTTCACATCCATAGTCACCATGTCATAGCTGACATTCTCCCAAGAAGCCCCTTGGTCATCGGATGAGAATACGCCTCCATCATAGGCTGCCGCATAGAGTTGACCCCCACTATCGGTAGCGATGCTGAAGGCTCCATTGGTTCCGGGTAAAGGAGATAGCAGTTCCCATGTGCCTCCATTGTCATCTGATCGATAGATGCCAGAGAAGCTGGTGCAGCCGTAGATCGTTGTGTTGCCCACAAAGGCAAAGGAGCGTATGTCATTGGCTGCCTCGAAGAGTTCTACCCAGGTGTCCCCATTGTTGGTCGATCGCAGTATTCTTGAATTATAAGTGCCTACATAGAGTTCACCATCGGGACTGATCGAAAGGCTGGAAGATAGGAGTGTACTACCATCATTCAAGAGTTGCTCCCAAGTGTCTCCTTCATCTGTGCTACGCCAAACGGAATTATTGGTGTTCAAGAAAATAGTTCCCGATGCGTTCACCACCGCCTCACCTACAGAGATCCAATCGCCTGGGATCAAATCCTCCCAGGTATCTCCATTGTCGGTAGAGCGTCTCGGTCCCGTGACGAAGAATGCAATGAGGGCACCGGAAGGAGTACTCACTACATCCAGTACCGCGAGTTGTTGTAATCCTCCGGAGATGGATTGCCAGTTCTGGCCATCATCGGTCGAGCGATAGAGCCCACGGGTCGTGGCGCAAAGAAGATGACCGTCCGAAGTTTTGTGGATTTCCAATGCGTTTCCACCTGAAGGGTCATTGGCCGGATACCAGGTCTGAGCGTGCAAGCTCAGAAAACATCCGCACATCAGGATCAAAATACTGCTGTATAGGTAATTCGTATTCATGGTTCTGTGATTCTAGTTCTTTTTGATTAGGTGTCGCCTAAACCTATATCGTCCAGCTAGGTGGAATGTGAACATGCCAGTATTCGATTTGTCGCTTGAATAGAGATTCAGGTTGGTCCATTGAATATACAGACACCCATTGAATAAGAAAAATGAATGTCAAGCCTAGGAGGCTGATTTTCATCCTTATGGGTGATGCGCCCTGTACTAGCTCGGTCGAGCTTTGCATGTAAACAAAGTCATTCGATTCATGTATTGGGAGATAGGAATCTTTAGAGTAAGGAGCACGGCAGTATCACGTCTCGTTCTCATAGTGACCATACTGATGAGCATGCTCTCGGATGTTGGCCGAATTCAGGCTGCCACATTCACCACCACGCAGAATGGGGACTGGAGTGACCCGGCCACATGGGGTGGGGTATATGTTTCATCATTTTTCCCAACACCTGTGACCGTACCCAATTGGTTCACTGCGGGTGCTGGAGATGTCATCATCATCGATCATGATGTGAATATGGACTACCCGATCTTCGTCCGTTCACCGGATGTTCTGATCATCAATACAGGTGCTTCCCTTGTATCTACGACTCATTCCTTCTACAATCTATCCCTAGGTGATCCATCAACGACCTATTCCAGCATTCAAGCTGGGGTATTCAGTTTCGGTGACTTATCGGTCCATTATATGCGGAACAATACTGAACTGGCCATCTTAGGAGGTCGGATAGAGGTCAACTCTTCAGGTGACTTTGACAACTTGGGAGATGTCTATGTTCAAGGTGCCTTGGATGTGGATGGTGACCTGAACCATAATTCTGGGAATCTCATAGTTTCAGGTGGAGGAAATATCACAGTGGGCACAGGTGATTTCCAGAATCGGTCCATTCTCGAGTTGAATTCGAACTCAGCTTGCGTAGATATCCAGCAAGGGGCATTCAACAACCTACTCGGAGCAGTGGTCCTAGGATCAGGAACGGTACGGGCTTTTGGGAATATCGACAATGGAAGCAATGGGACGACCAACTGGAGCGGGGTCTCTTGGTGTACATCTGGAACTTCTGTGAACATTCCTATCAGTCTGGAAGATTGCTTGAATTTCTGTGGTACATCCGTACTTCCGGTGGAACTGCTCTATTTTGATGCGAAGACATCCGGATCAGGTGTGCAGCTCGACTGGGCGACCGCCTCTGAAGTGAATAATTCCCATTTCATTATCCAGAACAGTGTGGATGGAATGCAGTTCTCAGAGCTAGGGCGGATGATGGGCGCAGGCAATAGCTCGATTCAATTGGACTATAGCTTCCATGACGATGTGCCTCCTCACGGACTGTCCTACTATCGACTACTTCAGGTCGACTACGATGGGACCACCACTACCTATGACCCTGTGGTCGTGGAGTACCAGCGGGATGAAAGCACATTCGGTCTTTATCCCAATCCGGCATCTACCATGATACATATACTGAATTCGAACCCGGATCGGATATACATGGTGAAGATCGTGGACCGCTCTGGAAAGCGTATCCTCTCGCGTATCGGGCAGGAAAGCATCGATGTTTCCGAGTTGAGGCCGGACATGTACTACGTGTTGATCGAGGATCTGATAGGAGTCACTCATTTCGAGAAGTTGCTGATCGAGTAGGGGTCGGTCTCAAGGATTATATAATCAGAAAGGGCTTTCTAGTACATTTGAGTACAAAGCCCTATCCATGAAAACCAACAACTGTTTCCTCCTCGTCCTTCTGTTTCTATTGCAAACGACATTCCTCTCCGCCCAGACCTTCCGTCCTGAGATGATCGCGCAGATCGATTCCCTTGTCCCGGATGCGGTCAATGACACCACCCCGGGCTGTCTGATCGCCCTGGTGCATAAGGGAGAGACCATTCTGGCAAAAGCCTATGGCAAGGCCAACCTGGCCTATGGGATCGACAACGACCATCGCATGGTCTACAATATCGGCTCGGTGTCCAAGCAGTTCCTGGGCTATGCCTTTGCCATGCTACATGATCAAGGGCGACTCGACCTGGATGACCCCGTAGGTAAATACCTGGACGACTGGCCCGAGTTCGAGCAGGAGGTCACACTGCGGCATATACTCACCCATACGAGCGGATACCGAGAGGCCTACACGATGTCCAATCTCGCTGGACGTATCGTAGGGCAGGACTACCTATCCCGTGATGAATGTCTCGAAGTGGTACGTAGACAGCCCGCTTTGGAATTCGAGCCGGGCAGCCGGTATACCTACAACAGCACCGCTTGGGTCATACTGGCCGAGGTACTCGAAGAGGTCACCGGTACACCGGCCGATGACTGGGTGACCCGACATATCCTGGAACCGCTGGGCATGGAGGCTACAGAGATCGAGAGTTATGTAGGAGAAGTCATCCCCAATGCGGCCGAATCCTATTATGTGGAAGAAGGCCAAGGCTATGTCAATGCCGAGAGCAACCGGGCCATCTTCGGAGCGGCCGAGGTCTATTCCAATCTCGAGGATCTGAGTAAGTGGATCAATAACTACCGCACGGCACTGATAGGGGGAAAGGCCGTTCAGGAACTCTTCACCCAAGCCTATATGCTGAGCAATGGTACTAGTGCCGACTATGGATTAGGCATAGGCATCAGTGAGTATCGCGGTACCGAGCGCTGGCGGCATGGCGGGAGCCACGAGGCCTTCCTCACTATGCTGAGTTATTATCCCGAGCACGATCTGGGGATCATCATCCTTTCCAATTATGGAGGCCGAGGTTGGATCTCAGAATCCGATGTGGCAGATATCCTACTGGCCGATGTGCTCGAGCCGGAAAAGCAGAGCCCGGTCAAAGGCATCAAAATGCATCCCAAAGCCCTACAGCGCTTTGTAGGTAACTATCTGCGGGACACCCGCAACCGTACCATGGAGATCAGCGTGAGTGAGGACAGCCTGACCATCAATGGAAGGAGGAAACTGATACCCATTGGGAAGAACCTTTTCAGCTCTGGCGATGGAGAGGCGAGATACCGTTTCGACCCCTCAGCCGATGGCGGACAGCGCTTGACCATACGGATCGATGGAGGCGACTATATCTACGAGCGACTGCCGACTTGGGAGGGGGATACACAAGCCCTTCAGGCCTATACAGGCGATTACTGGAGCGAGG
>JABDLZ010000239.1 GCA_013001705.1 Flavobacteriales bacterium | reverse complement strand
GGACCTCGATTTCTCTGGTATGGTATCGGTGATCAGCGAGAGTGAATATTCCAAGACCTTCTTCTGGGGCGAAGGAGCAGGGAAGAAGCATTTCGTCAAGCAGTTCTTATCAGGAGCAGGGATTGCGCTGGTGATGACCGGTCTGGACCAGGATATGATGCAGAAGAATCTGGCCTGTCGCAATCTGAAGGACGCCCAGAAGAATGTCATCAGTCTGAGTCTCGTCCTAGTTGTGGTCAACTTGCTCTTTCTCTCCATGGGTGCGCTCTTGTACATCTATGCGGGTCATGCCGGCATTGCTATACCTGAAAAGGCCGATCTGCTATTCCCGACCATCGCATTGGAAGGGGGGCTCGGTCCCATGATCGGTCTCTTCTTCATCCTAGGTCTGATCGCTTCGGCCTATTCGAGTGCGGACTCTGCTTTGGCCGCATTGACCACGTCCTTCTATGTAGATATACTCGATTCTCCCGGGGAAAGTGATTCCCAAAAAGTGCGGATCAGACGGCAGGTCCACATCGGGATGTCAGCTGCCTTGGTGCTGGTCATATGGCTATTCTATCTGGTCAATGATGAAAGCGTGATCGCCAGCCTGTTCCGTCTGGCGGGATATACCTACGGACCTCTCTTGGGCCTTTATGCCTTCGGGCTCTTCACGCGCAGCCCGGTAAGAGACCGCGCAGTACCCTGGGTCTGTATTTTGGCCCCATTCATCTCTTGGATCCTGGCTACTTATGTATATCCCTTCGGATTCGAGCTCTTGCTGATCAATGGCGCGCTCACCTATTTGGGTCTTGTACTTTTGAGAACGAAAGACCCATCCGCTTCACAACCAGCTAATGGCTAGCGTCCTCAACATCGTCTTCAATGACTTCACCCGCGATAGCCGGGTACGGAAGATCTCCCGCTCACTGGCCGCACACGGTTATGCTGTGCGCATTCTCTGCATGTATGAAGAAGGCCTCCCGCGGATGGAGCAGAAGGAAGGTTACACCGTCACACGATTCGAGATCAAGAGCCGGAAGTGGAAGCATATCGTCCTCCTGAGGCCGCTTATGTACCTCGAATTCATATGGAAGTCCTTACGATATCTAAGAGAAACGGATGTCCTGCATATCAACGATGTAGAGCCCTTGCCTATCGGAGTGATTTTCAGGATCCTCAGTTTGGGTAGAGTGAAGTTGGTCTACGATGCCCATGAACTCGAATCGGCCAAGAAAGGGGTAGGGCCCAAGGGCCAGAAAATGGTACGTATCATCGAGAGATCGGCAAGACCTTTTGTCAGTGGATTCATTACGATCAGTGAATCGGTGGCCAAGTACTATCGCGAGACACATGGTTTCGACCCTGTCATTCTATTCAACTGTCCACCTTCCGTGCCCTACGAAGGTCCCAATGATGGCCTAAGAACTGAATTCGGCCTTACTGAGGAAGACATCATATTCATCTACCAAGGAGGTCTAGCTCCGGGAAGAGGGATCGAGCAGTTGCTAGAGGCCTTCAGCTCACTGAAAAAGCCTCACAGGCATTTGGTCATTCTAGGCTTTGGTCGACTCGAGGAGCTGGTGAAACAGGCGGATGAGGCGCACTCCAATATCCACTTCAAAGCCTCTGTACCTATGGAGCAGCTGCTCAGAGTGACCGCTGGTGCTGATGTGGGTTTCTCCATGCTGAGCAGGGATTGTGAGAATCATGAGACCACGCTACCCAACAAATTGTTCGAATACATGGCGGCCCGTATTCCGGTGATCGTATCTCCCGTAAGGGAAATGAGTCGCTATGTCCGGGACTTCGGTATCGGTCATGTGCTTCAAACGAATAGTCCAGAAGCTATCGTAGAAGTGGTCGAGCATATAGAGAAGTCAGAATTGGACCGTTTCAAGGCCGCACTGGAATCGTATGCCGGGCAATTCACGTGGGAGGTAATGGAGAAAAAGCTGATCGCACTGTATGATCAGGTGTGTGAGACCCCTGATCGATAATCAGATGTCCAACTAGCTCTCAGAAGATGTGATCTGATGATACAGTCGCTCGAGCTTGGCAAATTCCACTTTCCAATTGTACTTCTCCTCGATACATTGTCTAGCGTTCCTGCCCATTCTGTCCACCTTTTCCGGGTCAGCCAGCAGAGTGTCGATGGCCTGTGCAATGTCCGAAGGATCGGTGCTGTCTACCGTGATTCCGGCCTGGTGTGCATCCACGATCTTCTGCCAATGCGGAAATTCAGAGGCTATGACTGGGATACTGCATGCCATATACTCGAAGAGTTTATTGGGCATGGCGAATTGATAACCACCTTCCGGTTGGTTGCAGACAAGACCGATAGAACTCCTATGTACTTGAGCCAGCATGTCTAATAGATCGACCTTGCCGTGATACACCACCTTCTTGAATCCAGAGGTGGAAGCGCAACGCTCATAGATGTGCTCTTCTTTTCTTCCATACACGTGCAATTCCACAGGATGCTCGACCAAGGGTAGCGCATCGATAATCTGGGTAACTCCACGGTGAGCTGTAAACCCTCCGGTATAGACGATCCGTTTGGGGTCCCGATCCTCTGAAGGGGATGCAAAGTGTTCGTAATCGTTCAATTCAGGATAGTTGTGCAGACTGATAGCCCTCTCCTTTGGAAATCCTTCTGCTATGCCATCTGTGGCTCCGACAAATCCATCGAATCTCTTCTGGGCCTGTTGTTCCAATCGGTCGTAGGAATAACTGAATCCAGCCCGCAGAAAAGAAGGTATCCAATCCCTTCCTCCGCGAAGCTTCTCTGAGAAATTCTCATGGATATCGAATACCACTCTGGCTTCTTGTCTTTTCCGTTTGAAGTAGAGGAATACCGGGATCAGCTCCGGATCATGGAAATGAAATACATCCGCCTTGAGCCTGTTCAGCTGCTTGAGAAGCAGTGTATTGGATCGAAGGATGCGTTTGGCCCGGTTCTTTGCCTGCTTGCCCAGGTCACGTATATGTACACCTTGCTTCTCTTCATCCCCTTTACCATCTGCAACGAGCAATTCCACGGTATATCCTGCTCTAGCGAGCGAAGTACATTCTTTGCGGAATATGCGCGTGTCATACCTATCGGTATGGACAGTGGTGATATGGCAAATATGGAGTGGCTGACTCATCTGGGGTGAAAGGCGCCTAAAATAGTGCTTATCGAAGCAAGCAATGAAGCCACATGCTCTCCGTTCACTATCATTGCCCTGTGTCAGTGCAGATAGAGACCATAGCGATTCAGCAACTACCCTCTCTCAGCGATGGAGTGAGCTTATTTGCCAGTAACGAATGGGCCGAAGTCATAGGCGATCGATTACAAGCCTACGAAGTGCATAGTTCTGGAGGAGAACGCTTGGCCACATTTCTGCTCTTTCACAGTTCCAAACTCGGAGTCGATTACACGATCACCTCACCATTCGCACCACATATAGGCTTGGACCTCCGTTTGAGCGCTGAGAAAATGGAGAGTAGACAGAGTCTGGAGAAATCGATTCATCGCGCCATTGCAGAGCTCCTGAATAGCAGGAAGGATGCGCTTCTGGAGATTTCACTGAGCGTGGATGTGGTGGATAGCCAGGCCTATACATGGTCTGGACAAGAAGTGAGTCCACGACATACCTACCATATCGATCTGGCTCGAAGCAAAGAAGAACTGCTGGCCGCCATGAGCTCTGAGCGCAGGAAGAACATCCGCAAGGCTGAGAATGATGGGCTCACGGTAGAGCGTACCCAGGATACCGCTCGATTCCAGCGGCTCATCGAGAAGACAGTGGAGCGACAAGGTATCTCCATGGATCGAGAGATCTTCGAGTGTCTTTTGAATGATCCGATACTGCAGGACCATAGGGACTTATATCTATGTCACCGAGATGGTCAGGATCTGGCTGCCAGTCTCGTGGTGCATGATAAGGATCAGGCCTACTACCTGATAGGAGGCTATGACGATGGTGCAGGTCATCAGGGTGCGGGTACGCTCAATCTCTGGAATGCTATGCTCGATGCAAAAGCACGAGGCAACAGGATCTTCGATCTGGAGGGCTCCATGATTCCCGAGGTGGAACGCTACTTCAGAGGCTTTGGCGGAGAGTTGAAGACCTATTTCTCCATCAAGAAGAAATCACTGGTAGGTAGGATCGCCTCAAAACTCAAGGGCAAAGGATAGGGTGCGCGTTTCTGTCATCATACCCACATACAATGAGGAGGACTTCGTCTCAGGGGTCATCTCCGATCTGGCCGCGCAGGATTTTCCAAAAGATGACATGGAGGTCTTGATCGTGGATGGACGCAGTTCGGATAGAACGCGGGAGATCATCGAATCGGAAGCACGCACATATGCCTGGCTCATGCTACTGGACAATCCCCATCGGGTCGTGCCGAATGCGATGAACATCGGTATCCGGACCAGTCGAGGGCAGACCATCATTCGCATGGATGCACACTGTAGGTATCCGAGTAACTACATCTTCCGTTTGCTAGAGGTGCAAGAAGAGACCAGGGCTGATAATGTAGGAGGAGTCTGGATCACAGTTCCCGGTGCTGATACGGCCATGGCCCGTGCGATCGCCTTGGCCACGAGCCATCCATTCGGGATAGGGAATGCATCCTACCGTTTGGAGAACAAGGAAGTGAAAGAAGTGGATACCGTGCCCTATGGCTGCTATCCCAGAGAGGTCTTCGAGCGGATAGGGATGTACGATGAGGACCTGGTCCGCAATCAAGATGATGAACTGAACGGTCGCTTGATACAAGCGGGAGGGAAGATCGTGCTCATTCCCGATCTGGAGATCGAGTATTCGGCCCGGCCCACTTGGAAGAAGATGAACAAGATGTTTTATCAATATGGACTGTACAAGCCTTTGGTCAATAAAAAACTGGGAAGACCAGCTACCTGGCGCCAGTTCATTCCACCGGCCTTTGTGGTAGTAGGTCTTCTTCTGGTACTCAGTGTGTTCATCACGCAAGATGTTTGGATACAGATGGTCCTCGCCTTGGTGTATGTCACAGCCGCATTGGGTATTGCCCTATCCGCGGCTTTACATGAGTCCCGTCCGAGCATGGTCTTTCTCATGCCCATCACATTTGCACTTATCCATCTGAGCTATGGCTTGGGATACTGGAGAGGTATCTGGCAATTCATGATCCGTGGAAATTCCCACATCAATACGGTTCCTTCCCGATAGGATGAACATGGAGAAGCCAGAAATACACAGTCTGATATCAGCTCTGCAAGAAGTGGCCATTGCCGCTGATGCTCCGCATATGAAGGCCTATATGAAGCATCGATTCGAGTTCATAGGGGTCAAGAGCCAAGCCCGTAAACAGGCTTCTAAGGAATTCATCGACCTCGCTCTAGGATCTAAGGACTTGGATGCTGCTTGGGTAGGAGAGCTTTGGGCATCACCCTACCGGGAGTTGCAATATGTGGCCATGGATTACCTCGCACGTACCAAGCGATTCTGGCAGCCACATCATCTGCAACTCTTCCGTGGACTCATTTTGACCAGATCCTGGTGGGACACCGTAGATTTTCTGGCCTCGACCTGTGTAGGAGGGGTCATCAAGAAGTATCCTGAACTGGTAGATGATATGGACGCATGGAATGCCGATGAAAATATGTGGTCGATACGTACATCCATCCTCTACCAACTCAAGTATAAGGAGTCAGTAGATACGGATCGATTGAGTCGATATATCCTAGCTCATAGGGATTCCAATGAATTCTTTATCCAAAAGGCCATCGGATGGGCATTGCGTCAGTATGCTAAATTCGATCCATTCTGGGTGAAGGGCTTCGTTGATACCCATGATCTCGCAGCCTTGAGCAGAAGGGAAGCCATGAAACACCTGAGTTGATCGGCCAAGTCTCATGAACGATAGAGAAGACGGCATAGCTATATTGACCATGTTGACCCGGGTAGGGGAGATGAGTGGTGAAATGGATGAGCGAGAAGAACTGCTGATCCGGACCATTGCTCTGAAGCTGGGACTGGATGAGCAGACCACGGACGATATTCTGGCCGGCCGCATACGGGCTGAGATCACACCTCCTCGCAAAGAGGTCGATCGTATTCCCTACTTCCATATGTGTGTGATGGCGAGTGGGATCAATGGGGATTTCGATGATCGAGAGGTGCTCTTCTGTAAGAAATTGGGAATGCGCCTTGGCTTGCGGGATGATACCTTGGACAAAGCCATTGCCCTATTCAAGGAATATTATCCGAAATCAGTGCCTGTAGAGATATTGAAGCGGACCTTTCAGATCGATCACAACTGATTCAGTTCAGTGATGGATTCTTCGGGAAATTGGCGAAGTGACTGAAGTCATCTCCCTTATCACGTAACACTTCTGACCAGAGATTGTCGGTCTCGGTGTCCATAAGGT
>JABDLZ010000238.1 GCA_013001705.1 Flavobacteriales bacterium | reverse complement strand
GAGGTTGACTCCACCTACGAATACCCTATCCGCATTATCGGGGTCGACTTCAACAGCGATGTCGTACCAAGCCTGACCGCCTGTATCTGTGCCTTCGCCACTCCAACCCATCAGGTTGGGAGAATCGGCTCGCAGAGTCCAGGTCTGCCCTTGGTCGGTCGAGCGATAGATACCTAAGAATCCTTGTGTATCGGCATCACCAGCCAATAGATAGACCCAATCAGGCTCATCGGGACTCACCGCGGTGCTGTAACGGCTGACATCCGAGCTGCTTGGTAGACCTTCGTTACTGGCTTCGAAATTCTCTCCTCCATCGATACTTCGATAGAAGGTATGGCCATTGGCGTAGATGATAGTGGGGTCGGTCGGGTGATATTCCATATCCTCGATCTCCCCGGTCTGTACCTGATACCAGGTCTCACCCGCATTGATGGTCTTCCAGATCCCTTCATCGGTGGCCACGAGCAAGACATTATTATCACTTGGGTCCATGATAAGCTTATGGGACACCCGTTGAGAGGGCACCGACCATGAGAGACTGGTCTGCTCCCAGGTGAATCCTCCATCATAGGATTTGAGAACTCCAATGGAATAGGTGTCGTTTGCATCTCCATCACCTGTAGCTATATAGACGATATCGGTATCGACCGGATCGACCACGATGCCTGACACTCCGAGAGAAGGCAGATGATCGGTCATGGGCATCCAGGAATTGCCTCCATCGGTGGTTTTCCAGAGTCCACCGGCCGGGGTGCCTACGTAAATGATATTCGGATTGTTGGGATCCTCGGCTACTTCAGAGGTACGCCCGATACCGGGACTGGAACTCACAAAACTAAGCTCACTGGGTCCGATAGGATTCCAATCCGCGTTGCTCTTTCCGATGCTTCTGCTCTTATTCTCTTTCTGAAATCGCTCCCACTCCTTCCATGTATGCTGTGGATCGGGGAACTGCCCCTGGGCATCTACACGAGGTTCCCAGAACCATTCCCAGCGTTTGAATTGCTTATAGCCTTTCCCTTTCTCATATTCCTTTCCATCCCAATATTCTTCGAATGCGGCCTGTTTCTCATAGAAATTCATGGATTTATCATCCATGATATCAGCCCAGTGCTGGGCCAGTAACAAGGTGGGTAAGGTCAGGGCGAGAATCGATAAGGTACGTTGCAACATCCAGTGATTTTTTGGAAAGACAAATTTAGGGCCTGAAAAGGCTTCTCGTAAGTCAATAAATCTTCAAATGGCTTATTCTTGTCCATAGCTCTATGCTAATAGGAATCCATGAAAAAGGTTGCTGATCAAGAATGGCGAATAGAACCCTCTGCAGATGGTTCCCCGACCTTGTACAGCCATCACTTCAAGTCCCATTTCCATAGCATCCATGGAGCTATCCAAGAATCCGAACACGTATTCATCGAGCACTGTCTACAGCGCATCGGTCACAGAGAAATAACATTGATAGAGATCGGTTTTGGAACCGGACTCAATGCCCTATTGAGCCTGATCTTTGCCATGGACAATGGCATTCACACTACCTACCATACCTATGAAGCCTTTCCCTTGCCGGAAGCGATCTACTCGCAATTGGACTATTGCCGATTGTTGGATTGTGAGGATCTCAAAAGCTCGTTCATACAGATGCATGCTTCATCGTGGGATGCACCCTTGACCATCGGAGATCATCTCACCTTGGTGAAACATCAGGAAGATTTCCTTCAAGCTGATTTCCCAGAAGGCGTGCACGGGGTCTATTTCGATGCCTTTGGACCCGGGACCCAGCCTGAGTTGTGGAATGAGGAGATGTTCGAGCGGTTGTATGGAGTTATGGAAAAAGGAGCTGTACTGAGCACCTACAGCAGCAAAGGAGATGTACGCAGGGCGATGCAATCTGTAGGGTTCGAAGTGGAGAAAGTGCCTGGACCTCCAGGTAAACGGGAGATGCTCGTGGCTTTCAGATAGAGGTGCCTAGCCGCTTCATGACCAGGGAGTCGACCCGATCGAGGAGCTTATCGGGATCTTGATGGCGCCAAGCCAGATCATTCAACTTACCTCCCACTAGGAAATAGGAATCGATATTACCTTGCTCCATCTCGGTCAATACATGCGGACGGAAATTGAGCAAGGCGATATAGCCATCCTGATCGGCCACCTCCTCGAACCACTCCTCGTAGTAATCCTCCTCTGAGTGGTGGAAATTCATGACATTCTCCCCGATGAGCAGGAACTTGCTGACTCCTTGACCGATCATCACATCGATGAGTTCTCGCTTGAGATACATGACATCGTTATACAGGACATCGTTCCACTCTCCTATGAGTTCGATGATGGCCGAGCCCCTGTCATAGTCGCAGAAGATCACCTTGAGGAACAAGGTGCTCGATCCGATACTATCCCATTGGGGATGGATGTAATACCCGTAGATCTGGGTCGTGTATTCGAATTCGTTGTAGACCTGCTCGAAGAACGGAGAGCCCGGGTCTTCTTCGGAGATATAGAAATTCCTCCAGTTATAATGAGGCTCTAATTGATGCATCCTTGGGTTTCTTGTAGCGAAGCGCATCCGAGCGCCCTTTGTTGAACTGTGCTTTCCCTGCAGACTTGCCTTTCCTCAATTCCGCTTGTTCCTCCTCAGGAAGTTGAACGATGTGTGCACACTCCTCTGAACAGGTCTGATGGAATTTCTTGGCACAATCCGGGCACTGAATGAATAGAAGATGACAGGCTGCATTGGCACAATTAATATGCTCATCGCATGCCGTACCGCATTGATGACAGACCGCGATGACATCATCGGATATCCGCTCGGCCTTTCTCTCATCGAAGACGAAGTTCTTCCCTTTGAAACGATTGTCCAGACCGAGTTCCTGAGCCTTGCGGGTGTACTCTATGATACCTCCTTCCAACTGATATACCTGTTTGAACCCCTTGTGCTTGAAATATGCGCTCGCCTTCTCACAGCGTATCCCTCCGGTGCAATACATCAACAGCTTCTTCTCCTCTTTACAATCGGCCAATTCTTCTTCGATGATAGGAAGCGATTCCCTGAAGGTATCGACATCCGGTGTGACGGCTCCTTCAAAATGCCCCACCTCGCTCTCATAGTGATTGCGCATATCGAGGATGATGGTATCGGGATCCTCGGAAAGCTCGTTGAAGGTCTTTGCATCCACATGCACTCCACAGTCGGTCACATCGAAGCTGCTGTCATCCAAACCATCGGCCACGATCTTGGGCCTGATCTTGATGGTCAGCTTTAGAAAAGAAAGGTCATCCTGCTCGATGGCCACATTGAGACGGATATCCTTAAGGAAGGTGATCTCATTGAGATTCTTTCTGAATTCCTCGAATCGCTGAGCCGGTACCGATATCTGTGCATTGATCCCTTCTGAGGCCACGTAGGTGCGACCGAGCACACCGAGTGCATTCCAATCGAGGAAGAGCTTGTCCCTGAAGAACTTAGGGTTCTGGATGTGATGGTACTGATAGAACGAGAGTGTGAGGCGTTTCTCGCCTGCTTCTTTGATAAGGATCCTACGTTCTTCCGCACTCATCTTGTTGTACAGTTGCATGCTATACGCCTTTTTGAGTTTGAAGGTGGCAAAGGTATCCTTCTGATGGATGTCATACAAGAGAGCTGTGGTCCATTTCGCTTAGCACTCAGAGAATGATCAGATGCTTGAAAATTCATGCGCTTACACGTACCTTCACGGCCATGCCGTTCTATCACAAAATGGGGAAGATTCCCCCGAAAAGACATACGATATTCAAGAGCCCAGAGGGCGCCTTCTACTACGAGCAACTATTCGGAACCATCGGTTTTGATGGGATGTCATCCTTGCTCTAC
>JABDLZ010000237.1 GCA_013001705.1 Flavobacteriales bacterium | reverse complement strand
ACATCGACCAATATATCCGGTGCATCTCTTCGATAAAGTTTTGGAGTACCTCTTGCAGGAGCTGTAATCAAGCTATTGACATTGGTAAGACATAGATCCTTATCACCATCATTGTCGTAATCTACCCAGATGATAGATCTCGAACCATCTATCTCGAAATCCAATCCGGATAATGTATCCATGACCAGAGTATCACCTATGACCTGCCAAAAGGATGGAATCAGACCGGTATGGGTGCCATAAGAGATATCGTCCTTTCCATCATCATCATGGTCAATAAATGATATGCCCGACCCATCGGTAGAAGGACCATTGAACTGATAATCTAACCCGATGGAGTCCGCAACATTGACGAAAGACACGCTCTGAGAGTAGGAGAGCATAGGTAGAAGCAACGCCACCATAGTTACGAATGAAGAGGGGATGAATCGCAACCTGATAAAATTTTAATAGAATCCATGAAATTAAGGGTTTATGCCCCTTCCGTCAAAAAAAAGCCCCCTCAAGATGAGGGGGCAATTTCAATATGCTTCGAAGACGATCTACATCATCCCTGGCATTCCACCTCCACCCATTGGCGGCATAGCAGGGGTATCTTCTTCGATATCAGAGACCACAGCCTCGGTGGTGAGCAACATTCCAGCGATCGAGCCGGCATTCTCCAAAGCGATCCGAGTCACTTTGGTGGGGTCGATCACACCAGCACTCAATAGGTTCTCATATACATCAGTACGTGCATTGTAACCGAAATCATCCTTTCCTTCACGGACCTTCTGCACGATAACGGACCCTTCTCCACCCGCATTGGCAACGATCTGACGCAACGGCTCTTCGATGGCCCTCCTAACGATCTGTACACCGGTAGACTGGTCTTCATTTTCTACATCGAGGTCTTCCAGAGCTTCGATAGCCCGGATGTATGCAACACCTCCACCTGGAACGATTCCTTCTTCCACGGCTGCACGGGTAGCGTGTAAGGCGTCATCTACTCGGTCTTTCTTCTCTTTCATCTCCACCTCAGTAGCAGCACCTACATAAAGTACTGCGACTCCGCCAGCAAGTTTGGCCAGGCGTTCTTGAAGTTTCTCTCTATCGTAATCCGAAGTAGTGGATTCGATCTGCGCCTTGATCTGCTTGACCCGGCCTTCGATCATGTTCTTATCACCATTTCCATTGACGATGGTGGTCGTGTCCTTATCGATGGTGATCTTCTCACATCTTCCTAGGTCCTCCAGAGTAGCGTCCTCGAGTTTTCTTCCCTGCTCTTCAGAGATGACCGTACCTCCAGTGAGGATGGCTATATCTTCTAGCATGGCTTTTCTTCGATCACCGAATCCAGGTGCCTTGACCGCTGCGATCTTCAGGCTTCCTCTCAGTCGGTTGACGACCAAGGTGGCCAATGCTTCTCCTTCTACATCTTCTGCGATGATGAGGAGTGGCTTTCCGGATTGAGCAGATTTCTCAAGAATCGGCAGAAGATCCTTCATAGAAGATATCTTCTTATCGAAGATGAGGATGTAAGGATTCTCCAGATCCGCGACCATCTTCTCAGAATTGGTAACGAAGTAAGGAGAAAGGTATCCGCGATCGAATTGCATTCCTTCAACTACCTCTACCGTGGTCTCGGTGCCTTTGGCCTCCTCAACAGTGATCACACCTTCTTTCTTGACCTTTTCCATCGCTTCTGCGATCAAAGTTCCGATAGTGGTATCGTTGTTGGCCGATATGGTAGCTACTTGCTTGATCTTCTCGTTGTCATCTCCTACTTCTTGAGAGTTGGCCTTGAGGTGTGCAACTACGGCTCCTACTGCTTTGTCGATTCCTCTTTTGAGGTCCATTGGGTTGGCTCCAGCGGCCACGTTCTTCAGTCCTGAGGTCACTATGGCCTGAGCAAGGACGGTCGCAGTAGTGGTACCGTCTCCTGCATTGTCTGCCGTACGACTTGCAACTTCTTTGACCATTTGTGCACCCATGTTCTCGATAGCGTCAGAGAGTTCGATCTCTTTAGCTACAGATACTCCATCTTTAGTGACACTCGGAGCTCCGAATTTCTTGTCGAGGATCACATTCCTCCCTTTTGGACCCAAGGTCACTTTAACTGCATTGGCCAGTGCGTCAACTCCTTTCTTGAGTTTGTCTCTCGCCTCTACATCGAATGTTATGTCTTTTGCCATGATATTGTTTTTCTACTGATGGTTTTATGATTCTTTCTGATTCTCCTCTCAGACGATAGCGAAGATGTCGGACTCTCTCATGATGAGGTAGTCCTTTCCATCGATGCTGATCTCTGTTCCCGAATACTTCCCATACAGGACACTATCTCCGGCTTTGACGGTCAATGGCTCGTCTTTCTTGCCATTACCTACCGCCACGATGGTCCCTTTCTGGGGCTTTTCTTTTGCCGTATCAGGTATGATGATACCTCCGGCTGTTTTTTCCTCGGCAGAAGCTGGTTCTACCAACACTCTATCTGCAAGTGGTCTGACATTCATAGTCTAAGGTTTTGAAATTCTTATTTGTTTGATTCTTTTTCGGACTATCACGTCCGCGCTCCCTGGGTCATATTCCGTGCCAATCGGTCATTTGGGGGAATACCAAAAAAAATGTCAGTTCATCTGTGACAAACTGACATTCCCAGTGCAATTTTTTCAGTCCTCAGAAGTCCTCTTCCTCGGCAGCATCGTCCGTAGAAACGGGTGCTTCAATGGTCTCGATGTCTTGAGTATCTACAGAATCTGTCTTCATGGTGGACAGGTGCCAAGAAGAGGCAAGGCAAAGGACCACCAGTCCTATGGCCAATGACCAAGTAGCTTTCTCCAAGAAATCAGCAGTACGCTGCACACCGCCTATCTGATTAACATTTCCAAAACCTGCTCCCAGTCCACCTCCTTTGGGATTCTGGATAAGAACGATGACTCCAAGTAGGATGGAGACCAAGAATATCAGGACGGTAATCAATGTACCCATTTCACTTTCTCTTTATACGCTTAAGGTCCTTGACCTTTTCAATTCGGGCTGCAAAGTAATCGCTTTTCTCAGGATATTTCAAAATCAACTGTTCATAGGCATCGATGGCCTTGGCGTAATTCCCTTGGTTCACATAGATACGAGCCAGTGTATCAGAGACCATTCCTCCAGAGTCATCCAAGCTTTTCTTGGCCATTTTGGAAGCATCGAAGAATTCTTTTTTGGGCCTCTCTGTCCCTTTCAAGAAACCATCGATCAAGTCCTTATTTTTAAGTGGAGGGTCGGGAGACTCTACCTTTTCTCCAGAAATGAAGTCGAGAAAACTCTTAGGCACCGAAACAGTCTTGGGCTTTTGGACTTCCTCTTCTTCATCCCGAGGCGCAACGACATCAGGCTCCTCTTTTTCCGGTTCGGCCTCCTTTAGTATGGAACTCTCTACAGCTTGGGCCAGATATTGGAGTTCAAGCTCTTGCTTTTTGGGATCCAAATCTGCCGGCTTCTCCTCTTTGGTATCATTCGATCGACCATCTTCAGGAGTTCTTATTCCTACGGACTTTGATTCTATTTCGACCTCCTTAGTCTCCTCAGCTGTAGGAACATCGTCCAAAGTTTCATGTGGGATGGTCAAGCCGTTCTCCTCTTCTTCGCGAAGTTCATGTAGAATCTTTCTCACGGGCATATGGAAGGCGGCCTCAGTCAAAGACTCATCGAATTCCAGGGCCCCTTTCTTCTTCAAAAGATCGAGATGCGCTAGACGCAGCACGTGACTGTATGGATGTTGCTGAAGGAATTCTTGAATTTCTTCTGCACTATGGAGGTCCTTTGCATTGACGCCCATCACTTCGGCTATGTCCGGTCTATTTACCAATCTCCCAGTGTTTGATCGTAAATATCCTGAAGAATCTTGGTATTGATCTCTTCTAATAGTGTCTCTTCGATATCAGCAAACTCATCTTCCGCATCGAAGTCCTCGAACTGCCTGAGCGTCAGCTGCTTGTCTTTATCAGGTTCTATCTTGTTGAAGTACCTGACCTTGAGCTCGATAGTCAATCTATTCCTGGTAGAAACTTCATCTCCAGAGGCCGCTACTGGGTTGATCTCATAGCGAGTGACTTCTCCTTCATAGTGTATATCACCATCCTCATCTGCCAGATTCAATGGACTTTGATCCAGTAGCAGGTCCTTAAGTCCTTCGGTCACCTGTTGACCGTAATTCGGGTCGGCCAGTGGTGCACGTACCAGGAAATAGGATACAGAAAAAGTGTCGGCCTCCGCAGGCACAGAGCCACCGCTGAAACTATACCTGACCTTGCATGAAGGAATGAGGAATAGGCAAGCAAGTAGTAGGAGACCGATTCTCATACGATGTCGTATTCTTTGATCTTCCGATACAACGTACGTTCACTGATCCCTAGTTCTTCAGCCGCCTTCTTTCTGCGGTTGCCATGTTTCTTCAAGGCTTTTATGATCAGTTCTTTCTCATGGTCCACCAGAGATAGGGATTCTTCCACCTCTTCATGTTCCTCGAAGGAGCTGCCAGAATCATCTTGCGTGACTATCTCATAAGGGTAGACAGGATCGCTGCGTTTGACAATCTCATGACTCGGTACTTCCGCGCTATCCTCATTGGTGATTTGCTTGACAAAAGCTTCATTCTCGGCAGAGATATCGATGGACGAATTACGCGTCATCATATCACCTACTAAGGCTTTGAGTTGATTCA
This sequence comes from Flavobacteriales bacterium, assembly GCA_013001705.1. Taxonomy (NCBI): domain Bacteria; kingdom Pseudomonadati; phylum Bacteroidota; class Flavobacteriia; order Flavobacteriales; species Flavobacteriales bacterium. Next base: position 5,347 of record JABDLZ010000237.1, on the reverse strand, counting down.
TGTCGTTACGCATATCGAAAAGGACCTTGTACAGGATCTCACGCTCGGACATGTCCTTCGGAGCTTCTTTATCGATGATGGCCGGCAATCTGGAACCTTCCACAGGAAGATAGCGCTGCAAGGTCACCGGATCGATCTCCCTGGATTTTTCAATCACCGACATCTGCTCGGTCAGGTTCCTCAATTGACGGATGTTACCCGGCCAAGAATGATTGACCAGATACTGCTCTGCTTCTGGAGTGAGTTTGATGGATGGCATCCGATACTTATCAGAATAGTCCACTGCGAATTTCCTGAATATGAGAAGGATATCTTCTCTTCTCTTGCGCAAAGGAGGCAAAGTAATAGGGACTGTATTCAATCGATAATAGAGGTCTTCTCTAAACCTACCCTTCTTTATCTCCTCGGGGATATCCTTGTTGGTAGCAGCAACTATGCGTACATCGGTCTTCTGTGTCTTTGAAGAACCGACTTTTATGAATTCTCCAGTCTCCAGTACGCGCAATAGACGTACCTGTGTCTGCAAGGGCATCTCTGCCACTTCATCCAAGAATACCGTTCCTCCATCGGCCACTTCGAAATATCCTTTACGGGTCTCCGATGCACCTGTGAATGACCCCTTTTCATGACCGAAGAACTCACTGTCTATAGTCCCTTCGGGAATCGCTCCACAATTCACAGCGATATACTTTCCATGCTTACGGTGACTCAGATTGTGGATGATCTGAGGCATGACTTCTTTCCCCGTACCACTTTCACCCGAAATGAGAACAGAAATGTCCGTGGGTGCCACTTGCATAGCGATGTCGATCGCTCTGTTGAGCAAGGGGGAATTCCCTATTATCCCAAATCGTTGTTTGACTGACTGGATTTCCATATGCCTCAATCTGCAGGTTCTACGATGGTCCCTCTGAGTGTGGCTGCTGTGCACTCTTCGGCCAATACATGTACATAATCCCCTTTCTTCTTATCCTGTTTCGGAAATACCATGACCACATTCTGCGTAGTCCGACCGAATAGCTCCTCATTCGAACGCTTGGAAGTCCCTTCTATCAGTACCTTATGGACCTTACCCAGCATCGCCTTATTAGCTGCCATGCTGTGTTTGCTCTGTAGATCTATCACCTGTTGGAGTCTTGATTTCTTGACCTTTTCAAGGATATCATCCTCTAACTTTCTCTGCGCCAAGGTCTTGGGGCGTTCGGAATAGGCAAACATGTAGGAGAAATCGAATCTCACTTGCTCCATCAGGTCTAGCGTATCTTGATGGTCCTGCTCGGATTCACCACAGAAACCGGTCATTATATCCGTGGAAATGCCACAATGTGGAATTATCCTACGAATAGCATCGATACGTTCGAGATACCATTCTCTACTATACCCTCTATTCATATTCTCCAGAACTGCAGTACTACCTGATTGAACCGGCAGATGGATGTAGTTGCAGATATTCTCGTGTGCTGCCATCGTGTGCAGTACCTCATCGGTCATATCCTTGGGATGAGATGTGGAGAATCTCACCCGCAGGTCAGGATTCACATCAGCAACCTTCTTCAGCAACTGAGCGAAGTTGACGCTCTCTTTGTCCGGGTCTTTTTTCTCGTCCTTACGCGTCAGATTCCATCGATACGAGTCCACATTCTGGCCGAGTAAGGTGACCTCACGATATCCCTGGTCGAAAAGATACTGGGCTTCATGTACGATGGATTCAGGATCTCTGCTCCGTTCCCGACCTCGAGTGAATGGGACCACGCAAAAACTGCACATATTATCACAACCCCGCATGATCGATATGTACGCTGTGACTCCATTGCTATTCAGGCGGATAGGATTCAGGTCGGCATAGGTCTCCTCCCGGCTCAAAAGGACATTGACCGCCTTATGTCCTTCATCAGCTTGCTCCACCAGATTGGGTAGGTCTCGATAGGCATCAGGGCCTACTACGAGATCGACCAGTTTTTCCTCTTCGAGCAATTTGGCTTTCAATCGCTCTGCCATGCATCCAAGTACTCCTATGACCGTACCCGGGTTCTTGGCCTTTATCTGATTGAATTGTTGGATCCGCCCTCTTACCCTTTGCTCCGCATTCTCGCGTATAGCGCAGGTATTGAGCAATATGACGTCTGCCTTATCTGCCTCTTGAGTCGTTGTGAAACCCTCTTTCTGAAGAATGGAAGCTACAATCTCAGAATCGGAGAAATTCATCTGACATCCATAACTCTCCAAATAGAGTTTCTTGCCATTTTCCGCTCCATTGAGGCGTATTGCTTCACCTTGTCTGGCCTCATCCAACATCTGATCCGAATCCCGCATATTTCTTCTGCTTCTTGTAAAAAGGATGGCAAAGGTAGTGCATACTGACAATGTGTCAGCATGGCCGACTGACATAAAAACTATGTTTTTATATATATATGTATAGGCTGCAATCTTGACAAATCAATGAGGTGGACCGTAGTATGTGCGGATCGCTGTCTATTACTTTGCAGCGAAAACGATGGTGAGAATCATCTGATAGTCAAATCCCTCAACAAACGAAAATGGCCAAGAACCTTGTCATCGTAGAGTCACCTGCCAAAGCAAAGACCATTGAGAAATATCTCGGAAAGGACTTCATAGTCAAATCAAGCTATGGGCATGTACGTGACCTTCCATCGAAAGGGTTGTCTATCGACATCGAGAATGATTTCGAGCCGACCTATGAGATCAGTCCCGATAAGAAGAAGGTGATCGATGAACTGAGCAAATTGGCCAAAGAGGCGGAGATCATCTGGCTTGCAACGGATGAGGATCGCGAGGGAGAAGCCATCTCATGGCACCTGGAAGAAGCCTTGAAGCTGGATCGGGAAAAGACCAAGCGCATCACATTCAATGAGATCACCAAGACGGCCATACAGCGTGCTATAGACTCACCCCGAGAGATTGATAGGAAATTAGTAGATGCCCAACAGGCCCGAAGGGTGCTGGATCGTTTGGTGGGATTCGAGCTATCTCCTGTGCTTTGGAAAAAGGTGAAACCGAGTCTCTCAGCCGGTCGTGTGCAATCAGTCTCAGTACGCTTGATCGTAGAGCGTGAAAAGGAGATCATGGATTTTGAATCCACCTCATCATTCAGACTGGTCGCCCTCTTCGATATCGATGGAAGTGAGCTCAAAGCGGAACTTCCAGCGCGATTCTCCGAAGTAGAAGAAGCCCGAAAATTCCTCAGTGACTGCATCGAAGCTGAATTCAGCGTGGCCGACCTCGAAGTGAAACCCGGAAAACGCACCCCAGCCAGCCCGTTCACCACTTCCACCTTACAACAGGAGGCCTCTAGGAAACTGGGATATCCTGTAGGGCTCACCATGAGCAAAGCTCAGAAACTGTACGAAGCAGGGCACATCACATACATGAGGACCGACTCGGTCAATCTGAGCGATCAGGCTATAGGTCAGAGCAAGGAGGTCATCACGAGCAAGTACGGAGCTGAATTCTCACAGCCTCGGAAATACACTACTAAGAATAAAGGCGCCCAAGAGGCCCACGAAGCCATACGACCGACCGATATCGGAGTCAATTCCGTATCCGATTCCGATCTGGATAAGCTATATCAGCTCATTTGGAAACGGACCATCGCTTCACAGATGGCGGATGCTCAATTGGAGAAGACCAATATCAAGATCGATATCAGCTCTCGCCCCGAGCAATTGAATGCCAGTGGAGAGGTGATCAAATTCGAAGGATTCCTCAAGGTCTATCTAGAAGGAAAAGATGATGAGGACGATGAAGAGAAGAAAGGAGTACTCCCACCGGTCCAAGTAGGTCAGTCATTGAAATTGACCGAGTTCACCGCAAAAGAACGTTTCACCAAACATCCTCCTAGGTACACTGAAGCCAGCTTAGTGAAGAAACTGGAAGAACTGGGCATCGGAAGACCTTCTACCTATGCCCCCACCATCAGTACCATACAGAAGCGTGGCTATGTGGAGAAAGACAGTCGAGACGGTACGGAGACCCCACATCGCAAGATCGTGTTGAAGGATGGAGGAATCGAGGAATCGACCCATCCTGAAGTCATCGGTACGGAGCGCAATAAACTCTTCCCGACCGATATCGGCATTGTGGTCAATGATTTCCTGGTCGACAACTTTGAAGATGTGTTGAACTACAATTTCACAGCCAGTGTAGAACAGAAGTTCGATGATATCGCCAATGGCCAACTTCAGTGGCAGGATATGATCAAGGAGTTTTACCGTCCCTTCCACAAGGATATCGAGAATACCTTGGAGCACTCAGAAAGAGCGACCGGTGAACGTGTACTCGGAAAAGACCCTGTCTCGGGCAAGGAGGTAATAGCCCGCATCGGAAGATATGGCCCTATGGTACAGATCGGCCGGGTAGAAGATGAAGAAAAACCGCGCTTCGCATCGCTACGCAAGGAACAGAGCATACAGACCTTGACCTTCGAGGAGGCTATGAAGCTCTTTGAACTACCCCGCACCTTAGGTAATTCTGGCGAAGATGATGTGGTCGCAGCCATCGGAAGATTCGGCCCTTATGTGCGTGTCGGGAAGACCTTTGTTTCCATACCAAAGGATGCGGAGTATGACGCCTATACCATAGAACTTCCACAAGCTCTCGAGTTGTATCAAGCCAAACTAGAGGCCGACAAGAACAAGTTCATCAAGACTTTCCCTGAAGATGAAAGCATACAGGTGCTCAACGGACGCTACGGACCTTACATCAAGGCCGGAAAAAAGAACGTACGTATACCTAAGGATGTCAAACCCGAAGACCTGACCTTGGAAGAATGTAAAAAACTCGCTGAGGCTGCCCCGGCCAAGCGATCCAGAAGCCGAAAGAAATGACAGAGGACATCGGCATATATCTACAAGCGATTCCCGAGAATCTGTTCCGTGGAGTATCCTTTGCTGACTCCAGCATAGGAGATTACATGCGCTTCCATGACAAGGAGATTCCCGCTTTGGATAATGTCCAATTAGCAATCATCGGAATACGTGAGGGAAGGAACTCCGATGAGAATGAGGGCTGCGCTCATGGTGTGGATCCAGTTAGAAGAGCTCTATACTCTCTCTTCGTGGACACTTCCGATCTTCAGATCGTAGACCTTGGAGATATACATTCCGGTCATTCGGTCGAAGACACATTGTTTGCCGTTCAACATGTCGCGGAGTATCTGATAGCTCGAGGTATCGTTCCTATTTTTATCGGTGGGGCTGACTATTGCTCCCTAGGAGTCTACAAAGCCTATTGTGCCTTGGAACGGATGACCAACGTGGTCAATATTGATCCTATGTTCGATGTACACGACAATGAGGGGGAACCCGATGTGTACAACCATCTGAGCCGG
>JABDLZ010000236.1 GCA_013001705.1 Flavobacteriales bacterium | reverse complement strand
CCCATGTATACCCCATGCGCGGTGACAGGAGAAGGGTCTCCACTACCACCTTGGGTCACAGGTAGGCCCGCAACAAAATCGGTCTCCATGGCCACATAGGTCAGGTCAGAAGGAGAAATCCCGACATCCTCTGCAGTGATGTATTTACCACCCAGACTGTCAACGAATTGACCGAATCTCCGGAATAGCGCTTCACTCTTATCCTTACGTGAATCACCGATAATGACCGCTTTTCCACCCCCTAGATTGAGGCCAGAAATAGCTGATTTATAGGTCATTCCTCGTGATAACCTCAACACATCGTTTATGGCTTCTGCATCGGATGCATAGGACCACATACGGGTGCCGCCCAGACTTGGGCCCAATACGGTATTGTGAATGGCGATGATTGCCTTGAGACCGGTCCGTTCATCTTGACAGAACACCACTTGTTCGTGTCCTAACTCCTTCATCTGACCCAGCACTTCTGAAGTGTCTGTAGATCGTTTAGCTGGTACTTCAAGCATTAATTTCTCAGATTGTAGAATACCTTTGGGACTCTTCCTCAAAGGGCGCACAAAATTAGTCAAATTGACAGGAAGAACGCGAGATAGCCTATGAGAAGTCTAGCACACCTGAACAAATATCTGCTCAAATACAAGTGGAGACTTCTGCTCGGAATACTCTTCATCATTATCCAGAACATCTTCTACATCTATAACCCATTGGTGGTCAAGGAATCAGTGGATTTCATCAAGGAGAGTATTGAGGTTTATAGCGGAATGGAAGATGGCCAAACTGTAGAATTGGCATCTCCTCCCATACTGGCCACAGTGATGGATTTCTTCGGACTCGTCAGGCCCGATCAAGAAGTCGATCAGAAAGACATACTGCTACAAGTGATCATGAGCACCGGCCTCATCCTCTGTATCATCTATTTGTCGATCGCACTGATCAAAGGGATATTCCTCTTCTTCACCCGACAGACCATCATCATCATGTCGCGCCTGATAGAGTATGACCTCAAGAATGAGATCTATGCCCAGTATCAACGACTCAGTATGGCCTTCTATAAGCGCAACAATACGGGTGATCTCATGAATCGGATCTCAGAGGACGTGAGCAAAGTGCGTATGTATCTGGGTCCGGCTATCATGTACTCTATCAATCTGCTGGTGGTAGCGGTATTGTCGGTAGTGGCCATGGTCAGCCTGAGTGCTGAGCTCACCTTGTATGTTCTGGCCCCACTGCCCGTGATGAGTATACTCGTCTACCATGTGAGTGCCATCATGAATAGGCGGAGCGAGGCGGTGCAGCGTCAGCAGAGCGCCCTGAGCACCTTTGTTCAAGAGAATTTTGCCGGCATCAGGGTGATGAAAGCCTATGGCATTGAGAAACAGCGCTCTGAAGAATTCAATAAGGAGAGTGAGTTCTATAGAGACCTGACTTTGGACCAAGTACGGGTCGATGCTCTTTTCATGCCTACCATCATCCTTCTGATAGGTGTGAGTACCATCCTGGCCATCTTCCTGGGAGGAAAGATGATCATCGAGGGAGATACCGATTTCACTTTCGGAGGGCTCGTGGCATTCGTCATCTATGTCAATCTACTCACTTGGCCTTTTGCAGCAGTTGGATGGGTGACCTCCTTGGTCCAACGTGCGGCAGCAAGCCAAGAGCGCATCAATGAATTCTTGAGTGAAGAACCTGAGATAGTCGATGGACCGAAGGAACTAGAACAGGTAGATGGAACGATCCGATTCGACCGGGTGAGTTTCACTTATCCGGAATCCGGGATACGCGCTTTGCAAGAGGTGTCTTTCGAAATTGCTCCCGGTCGGACATTGGGAGTGTTCGGACGGACCGGTTCGGGCAAATCGACCTTAGCAGCCCTCTTGCTCAGACAGTTCGACCCTGATTCAGGAAGCATCCATTTGGATGGTCATGATATCAGGGAATTGACCACCGATTCCTTGAGAAACCCAATGGGATATGTTCCTCAAGAGGTTTTTCTCTTCTCAGATTCCATTGCTAACAATATCGCTTTCGGCCTGAAGGATGGTGAATTCGACCGTAGCTTGGTGGAACAGGCGGGCAATGAAGCGGAGCTCAGCGGTGAGATTCAAGAACTCTCCAAAGGCTATGATACTCTGCTAGGAGAATGGGGCATCACTCTTTCTGGAGGTCAGAAGCAACGTGTATCCCTTGCACGGGCGATCATCAAAAGGCCCAAGATCCTCATCTTCGATGACAGCCTGTCGGCCGTGGATACAGAGACCGAGGAGTCCATACTCCAGACCTTGGATAAGATCATCAAGCAGCGCACCACCATATTGATCTCTCATCGCATCTCCACGATCAGGCGCGCTGATCACATCATCGTGCTGGAAAACGGTCGCATCATCGATCAAGGAAGACATGAGGATCTCATTGCCCGAGACGGCTTCTATGCGGATATGGAAAGACGACAATCCTTGGAGGTGGCGGTAGAGTAGTCGTCAAGTGCAATTTGTTCTATATTCGTGAGTACCAAACTAAAAACCAGAAGCATGGAGGGGGACAAAGATCACTACGACAAGGAGGAAATATACTCGAAAGTGATTCGAGCGGGAAAACGGACCTACTTCTTCGATGTGAAATCAACACGGGGAAATGACCTGTATCTGACCGTCACGGAAAGCAAGAAGCGGTTCAACGACAACGGAGACAGCTTCTACGAAAAGCACAAAATATTTTTGTACAAAGAGGATTTCGAGAAATTCCAAGAAGGTCTTGAAGACGTGCTGGGAGAGATAGAGCGATTGAAAGAGGACGACCCCAAGTATCGTGTAGAAGAATCCAAGGAAGAGAAAGATTCCGAGGAGAAGGATGAATCCTACACCAAGACCAAGTGGTGATCCGCTGGTCAGCTCCTATTCCATTCCAATCCTGAACATCCCTTTGACGCTCAAACGAGCGTTGACCATGGCTATCTTTAGCCAGTGATCCCACGCGGCTTATTCATCTGCATATATCTACTGCTCGGCCTTTCTAACCAGGCTCAGCAATTCATCGAGAATAAAGGCCAATGGCCCGACCATGTCCTGTTCCGCGCTGAGATTCCTGAGGGGCACATCTATATAGAGAAGGTGGGAATCACCTTTGACATTCGTGATGTGGAGCAATGGTCGAGCATCTCAGAAGCCCACCACGGGCACAGTGCATTTCCAGAGCGATTAAATTTCCATGCCTATCACATGGAATTCCTTGGAATCGAAACGCTCGATATTCAGACTACAACGAATTCTTCTACCAGCTACAATTTCTTCAGAGGAAATGACCCATCGGAATGGGGAAGCGATTGCCGAGCTGTCCAGGAGATCCTCTGTTCCAACCTCTGGGAGAAGATCGACCTACGACTTTACTTCGTGGATGGACAATTCAAGTATGACTTGATCGTCCATCCTTCCGGAGACCCTTCAGATATCAAGTTCCGCTATAAGGGTATAGACCCGGACGTAGAGAATGGACAATTGCGTTTCGATACGGATTTCACGACCTTTTTTGAATCCCGCCCCTATCTA
>JABDLZ010000235.1 GCA_013001705.1 Flavobacteriales bacterium | reverse complement strand
GCATCGCTCCGGCTATAGGTCGTTGTAAGTCTTATGTAGCTCAAGATATTGAAAGAAAGTCCTCCACCGTATGAAGTGTGATAGAAGTCTTTGAAATCCGAGCCATCCCAAGTACGTGCGATATCATAGTGACCCACTACAGTGAGGTCGAAGGGGAAAGTCCATCGACCTACATTGGCCACCAGGGTGCGGAGTTCGATATTGTTGTATTGAGAGGTCTTTCCTCCGAATCGGTTCCTACGAACTCCTCTGAATTCTTCTTGACCTCCAATGAAATTCGCCTGATAGAAGCGGTAGTCTCCATCGTTATGAGCGAAACCCGAACGTAGACCCAGAGTCGTTCTCAAGGGAATGAATTTCATCGGGAAGAATAGACTGAGCTCGGATGAGAGATCGTAGAAGGAGATATCACTTCCTTCCAATCCATTGGTATAGCCTGCTCCCACTTTGAATCGGATGCCTCGATGTGGATCACTCAGATCATCGCCATTTTCATATTGATAGTTGAATCTAGCTCCGATCATGTAGTCCTCACTGTTCTGGATAGGGACGATCAGGTCATTGAAGCGATCATCGGCATCTACCTGATAGTATGCAGAATATAGACTGAGCTTGGCAATACTCGCTTGAGTGAAATTGGATAGAGCGATTCCCGGTTCGATCTCTACGCGATCCAATCGCACTTCCCCATCGATACGCTCATCCACATCTGTGGTGTTGCCCTGTCCGTTGTATCTGAATATGAAAGGTAGGTTGACCCGGGCATCAGCTATGAAATCGAAGTTTCCAAGGGCATCAACGAATTGTCCGGAGTAATCGAAATTGACCGCTCCAGTGAACGTAGAGATATTTCCCTTTACGGATTGATCGGACTTGAAGGGTTCCTTATCAAAACCGTGTGTCTGCCAGGTGATCCCAGCGCCTATGAAGAATCGGTCATCTGGATTGTATCCCAAATAGGGCAAAGGAAGAAAGGTGTTCATCTCATAGCCTCTTCGGTTATACTCGATCACCTCATCCTCAGGTCTGAGATCGGTCTTTAATTTCCCATTGGAGATGACCTTGTTACTATCTAAACTGTCGTAATAGCGGGTATGAGCGCACCAGGAAGAGACCGAGCTGGAATCTATGACGGTGTCCTCATCTTCTCCTGCGATGATCCGTACCAAGATGCTTTTATCTACATCTCCGGTGAGCTTATAAATGTCCTTCCCTTCGAGGCCATAGAGCCGTATCTCTTTGGTCTCACGAGAATTGAAGACACGGTGATAGTATCTCATATCCGTGTTGGGAAGATCATCTTCCTGATCGTAGACATTGACTTCCACTAGTCCCCCATCCTTGCGAATGACCTCGAAATAATCTTGCCCGGTCTTTCCCACCACATCCACATCTTGTGCGAGATACTTGTAATATTTGTTGGCGAACTTGACCATGTTGTCCCTTCTAGAGCGAAGAGAGTTCTTCAGGAATTCACCGTTGAACTCTTGGGCTACCTCTGGCAATTGGGCGATTGCCTCTTCGATATGCTCATCGGTGATAGTCTCTTGGATGTATTGAGCTTCCTCTATCCAGTCTTCCCTATCCAGTGCAGTCAACCAGCTCCTATCGAAGTATCTGGAGCTGAAGCCCATCCCTTGTATGTCCCGGATATCCGGCCCATACTCTTGAAGCGCCCTGACCATCCATTTGCGATTGGTCAATTTGGTGATCACACCATCCACAAAGAAGAAGGCTTGATCCCGATCCCTGGGTATCGGACGGTAGACCTCGAGACCATCTTCTTTGAACAAGGCCCATTTCCACTGGTCATCGTGTCGGTCCCAATCACCAATAAGGAAATCGAATAGTCGATTCCTCAAGGTGAACTGCTGGTCCACCCTGACCTCTTTCTCTTCTTGTACTTCTTCTATCAGGTCATCATAGCCGATGACTTCTCTGGTGTTCCCTACTTCATCGAAGCGGCTCATATCATCATCGGGACGCACCTCGAAGAGACATAAGGTATTACCGAAAATGGGCCTGACCTCACCCAGTATAGGATCATCCGGTACATAGACCAATTCAGGGTCAGTGTGAAAGATACCTAGAGGACGTGCCAAGGGAGGCACGGCTATGGCCGCATAGGGATGTGAGCCTGCCACACCGTCTGCCACCAGTTGCTCGACTATGCTATTGCGCAGACTGCTCTCTACAAGGAATCGGGTATTCTTCTGTACGGTCCGCACCACATATTCATTACCGGCTGGATCCTCCAATCGTAGGGATTGGGTCTGTTTCCCGCCTCCTTTCTCGGTGGGTAAGAGCCCGCCATAGCGATGGTGTATATTGAGATAAGGGGCTTCGATGGGCGTAGTCCAGAGGTCCCGATAGAGATCCCCCATCCAAAATCGCTTGAATCCTGATGCTGCGAAGCCACTATCGGGTACCACAAGGGCCGTTTTTCCAGAATAGTCTATATCCGGGATCTCTTCGTCTATTTCAGCGATCTCTTCCTCATCCACCCGGATGATCTCTTTCTGGTAGATCATGCTGGAGAATATCAATTCGGGCTCTTTTTCTTCTGTAGGCGCAAAGAATTCGAGCCAGGCCCGGCCATCGGCATAGAATGTCATACGCGCGAAACCTTTTCGCTGAGCACCGAATGCCATATCGGCCGAGTTGATCAAGTGGGTGACTTTACCTCCGGATCCACTGACGATCAAATGATTGCTATCGTTCGGAAAATACTGGAGGTTATGCTCGTGGCCTGCTGCATAGGTCACATTCTCATATTCTCCCATACTGGATAGAAGGCGATTGGCCATATTCTGATAGACAGGATGCGGGATGTCCTGACGGTCTCCAAGGAATTTGCGATACAACGGGTAGATACTACCGATAATGGGCAGGGGTATGGCCAGGTTCTTATTCAATTTCTTCAAGGGAAAGATGTGGTCCTGCCAGGGGTATCGACCGGAATGTGTCCCATTACTTCTCAGCGGATGGTGCCCCACCACGATCACGTGCTTGTCCCTGTGTTTCTTCAATTCATCATTGAACAAGAGCATGAAGCCATCTTCATCGGCCACGTCACAGCCATCGGGCACGCCCTCAGAGCGCACATTGTCATGGATCCACCATTGGGTATCGATAGCGATGATCACCACATCTCCCAGCTCGAATACCTCAGGTCCTGGGCATCCATTGTCCGGCTCGAATGCGTCATCAGAGCCTAGGAATTCTTCCACATACTCCTGCTGACGCTCCACCATCTTATTACCATATCTCCCACCTTGTTCCCAATCGTGATTGCCGGGAATAAAGAGCACGAGACCCTCATGGTCCAGAAAAGGGCGCATCTGATACTCGATGATCTCTTCTTCTAGTTTGCGGGTAGGACTCTGTTTGCTGTGCAATCCGGTGGGATAGATATTATCCCCCAAGAAGACCACTGTAGCCTCAGGATCCTTCTTCGCCACCTTGGCCAGAATATCCACCCCAGTCTGTTTCTCGGGAGGTGTACCGCAATCTCCTATCAGATATACCACATGGGCAGAATCAGCGGGTGGACGTGGAACGAGTTCCCTATCGGAGAATTGTTTCTGAGCTCCCATAGGCGCATAGGCTAGAATGCTTAGGGATATGCCGAGTAATGTCAGGTATCTAGAGGTCGTGTTCATACGTGATTCCTTGTCTTTGATCGTAGATGGTCATCTATTCAAATGCGATACCAGTTTATTGGGTTGTCAGGATTCGTATCAATAAAAGAAGCCAAGTCTGAGTTGAAAGACCGAATCCACATCACTCACGCTATAGGTGGAGTTGATGGTCAGATAG
>JABDLZ010000234.1 GCA_013001705.1 Flavobacteriales bacterium | reverse complement strand
GTGAAGTAGCTATCCGGAGAATCCTTTTTCACTCCGCTGATAAGCCCGGCTACTAGTAGATAGAATGCTATGTTCAGATATGCCTGACGATCCAAGGACAAAGATTCGGCCCACACGATCATAAGCAGCTCTATCAATACACAGGACAGGGCCAGTGCCACGGCCAGTTGTTTGGATCGCACATGACCGAGCGTCTGAGGGATAGTACGCATATGTTCCTCATCGTACTTAAGGTCCCGCATATCGAAGGGAATGGTGATAGCCAGAATGAAGAAGAAGCGCTGGATCATCAGCAGGATCTCACGTTCTCCTATAGACTGCCCCGCCATGACCAGAGGCAATGCCAGCGTCACTCCGGTCCAGACACCTGTTATGAGGAAGATCTTGATTCCCGGGATAGCCCGAATGGTGCGCCCTTTATTGAAAGGAATGCTGTAGAAAACACTGACCACGGCCAAAGGGGAGAAATAGAGCAGGATACGGATTGGGAGGAAGAACAAAGTGATCCCCGCAAGCAATAGTCCGATGAGCAAGGAAGTATAGAGCATCCATTTATTGCGTAGATACCATCTGATCTGATCGGTGCGATTGGAGAACTTCTCCAGTCGAGCTAGCCGTTGGACGTTGTAGGCCATGAGAGTGACCCCGAAGACATGCAGGACCAAGAACACATCCGGTGGGTGGTCGATGATCCCGTAGGTGCCCAGTGTAAGGATGGCCGCACAGAGCGCAATGAATAGATTGGAGTAGATGAGTGTTCTCACGTCAGGCGGTCTAATCGCCTCTTCTCAGAGAAGAAGCGGGTCAGCAGCTCAGCACATTCCTCTTCCATCACTCCATACTGTACGGTAGTGCGCGGATGTAGCAGTGGATCCTGCTTGGTGCTGAATCCTCTTTTCTGATCCCGTGCTCCTATCACCAGATGATCGATCTGCGTCCAATACAAGGCTCCAGCACACATGACACAGGGTTCCAAGGTCACGTAGAGTGTACACCCTTTCAGGTATTTGCCTCCGATGAAATCAGCCGCTGCCGTGAATGCTTGCAACTCCGCATGGGCCGTGACATCGTTGAGCATCTCAGTGAGATTATGGGCCCGGGCGATCACCCGCTCCTTGGCCACAATGACCGCACCCACAGGCACTTCATCGGCTTCATAGGCCTTTTGGGCCTCTACCAAGGCCTGTTTCATGAAGTGTTCGTCCGATTGGATGTCTAGCATGTGAGTAATTGTCGGTCGTTCTTCCTTCTCGCAAGGACTTCGAACGAATATCGAAAGAATGCCTCAGTTCTTGACGAAAGTCTTCCTGATCATGCCTCCCGTGGTCTCAAGCTCGAGCAGATAGACTCCTTGTGCCAAGTGCGAACAGTCGATAGGCCCTTCGATCAAAGGTCGCTTCGAACCCTTGGGTCGACCGTGTATATCCCGCACACGATAAGCGAGTATCGTGGCCGAAGTGCTGATCTGTATCTCATCTGTGACCGGATTGGGAAAGATGCTCAGTTGTACGCCTGCATTCTCTGCTAGATCAGAAGGCTCGCAGACCAAGTCCTCGATCATCTGCCAGAGTTGATTGTCAAAAGAGCTTGGGCCGGCAAGCACCTCACCGGCAGAATTTCCTTGACGCACGACCACCAGGTCCTGACTCGGGACCACATAGATCTTCTGGTCATTCAAGCCCAATGCGGAATACATATCATCCGGAGCATCCGGGATGAGGGAACCACCGAAGGTCAGCTGCAGACCGGGAAGCATGAAGTCCTCCTGACCGTTGAGCCACCAGAGGTATCCATACGATCGATTGAGGTCTTGTGATGGATGCACCATGTCGTACAGATAGGTCGCATCAGAGAGCACGGTGTCAGTCTCCCATACCCCTTGGTTGAGCGATAGCAGTCCGAATCGCGCCATATCCCGAGCCTTACCCCAGCGCACATAGTCCAGCCAGAATCCCCCCATCCCTATGCGTTCTCCCATCCGCTCGGTCGTATACGCTCCTATGGCCTGCCCACTGGTCTCACTCAGCACATCCAGCAGCAATCGATAGGGAGCATTGTAGTATGCCCAGCGCTCTCCGGGATCGACCAGGTATTCCAAACATTCAGGGTCCAGACAGTTGGCATCATCCACTTCATCGTTGAGGCCGGAGATCATAGATAGCTGATGACGGATGGTGATGGCCTCTTCTTGGGCCGGAGTACAGGTGGTCCACCCTTCTCCCAGATAGAGCTGTGTAGGGTCATCGATGTCAAGGAGACCGTCTTCTTGAGCACAACCTACCAGATACGCGGTGAGCGTTTTCCCAGCCGATGCCCAATACCAGATAGAGTTCTGGGTATAGTTTCCGAAATACTGCTCAAGGACCATGCGCCCCTCTTTCAACATGATGAAAGAAAAAGTGTTCTTCTCCTCCAGAAAGGCATAGAGCGAATCGATGCGGTCAGGGCAGAAATTCAATGCAGAAGGATCTGTGGCCTCCCATTCATCTCCTTCAAGGGGTGGATAATACATCTGCCCTGAAGCTCCAAGAATGATGGTCGTAAATACAGCTGCGAGTAGCTTGGCTCTCATATCTATTGGACTTCAGAACGAAGTTAGGGTTCAGATCAAGCCTCTGCCTTTGAGCTCCAGGTATTTGTCTACGGTGCGCATACTGAGGCGGTCCGGCTCTGTGAGAATGGTCTGGATCTTGGCCTGTCGGAGTTTGCGGAGCATGGCCTCTTTCTCATTGACCATCTTCTGAGCGATAGTGCGCTTGTAGATGCCTCGAAGATCCTTTGCCGGGCTGGAGGTGTATGCTTCTACCTCCACGTTCTTGAAGAATATCACCACCAATAGATGCCGCTTGCTGATGGATTTGAGATAAGGCAGGGCGCGATCCAGGGCATAGGGGCTCTCGAAATTGATGTACAAGAAGATCAAACTCCGGTTGGGTGCCAATTGTCTGATACTGAGGTTGAGCAGGTCATAGTTGGCCTCGGTCTCCCGCTCACGTTCCTTGTAGAGTGCATTCATCAGATGCTTGAGCTGCTTGCGTTCCCGACTGGCCCGAAGCATGCTGCCGATCTTATCGGAAAAGGTGATCAATCCGATCTTGTCGTATTTGTGCAATGCGATATTCGATACAGCCAGAGTGGTATTCACCGCATGATCCATCAGACTCATGCCATGGAAGGGCATGCGCATCTCGCGGTTCTTGCAGATGACATTGTACACCGACTGGGACCGCTCGGTCTCGAAGCGATTGACCATCAATTCTTGTCTGCGGGCCGTAGCCTTCCAGTTGATATGCCGGATATCGTCTCCCTTGACATAGGGGTTGATCTGCTCGAACTCATAACTCACACCCATCTTGCGCAGCTTCTTGACCCCTTCACTCGTAGCGATACGTGAGAAGGCCTTCAGTTCGAATTCCTTCATCTGTATGATACTCGGATAGACCTTGCAATCCATGGAGGCAGGAATAGTGAATCTCCTCCTGAACAGGCCGATCGGTCCTGATACCAAAAGCTGGAGATCTCCATAGGCATAGACCCCTCTGCTGGTAGGGCGGATGTGATAAGCTAAGGTCTCCGTAGCATTCTCCTCTATGCGGATACTCTTCGAGAAGCGTCTTTCTTGCAATTGCACCGGTAGCTCATCGACAAGCTCGATCTCCACCGAGATGGCCGAGTGATTCTGGATATGGATACGTACTGGATTCTCATCGCCTAGGGAGAGTAGTTGCGGCACATCGCGATGGGCATCCAAGCGTATCTGTCCGCCATATAGGATGAGCCCCTCGGCCAGCAATAGAGCAAGTATGAGTACTGTCAGACCTTGCGCAATAGGAAATAGAAAGCCCCAGTTAAAACTCAGCGCAAAGAGGAATGCGATGACTCCTAGCGCTGGCAGCAAACGTGGTCCCAGGTGGGTATAGCGGAAGAAATGGATCATCGAGGCACTTCGATATCATCGATCAAGCCCTTGATGAGCTCTTCGGTATCCATGCCTTCCATCTCGCGCTCATGAGAAAGGATGATGCGGTGATTGAGAACCGGATAGACCACCTCCTTGATATCATCCGGAGTGACGAATCCCCTTCCCTTGATCAATGCCATGGCCTTGGCAGAGCGAAGGATGCCCAATGAGGCCCTGGGAGAAGCTCCCAGATATAGGTCTCCGTTGTTCCGTGTGGCAATGACGATTCGGGCCAGGTAATCGATCAGCTCATCCTTGATATGGACAGACTCCACGATCTGCTGGGCCTTCTTCAGATCCTCCTTGGTCAATACAGCTTGGACCTCCTCTTCCTTGCGTTGTTGGAAATCGGATTGGAAGCGCTCCAAGATGGCCTTTTCACTCTCCAGATCCGGATAGTGGAGTTTGAGACGGAAAAGGAATCGGTCCATCTGAGCCTCGGGCAGCTTGTATGTGCCTTCCTGCTCGACCGGATTCTGAGTAGCCATGATGAAGAAGGGTTCTTCCATGCTGTAGCTATGCCCTTCTATGGTCACTTGCCGTTCTTCCATCACCTCTATCAGTGCCGCCTGGGTCTTGGCCGGTGCCCGGTTCACCTCATCGATGAGGATAAGATTGGAGAAGATGGGACCCTTGCGGAATTCGAATTCGCTCTCTTTGACATTGAAGACCGTAGTCCCGAGGATGTCGGCCGGCATGAGGTCAGGAGTGAATTGGATACGGCTGAATTCAGCATTGATACAACGAGCCAGAGTACGAGCCGTCATGGTCTTAGCAATACCGGGCACGCCCTCTACAAGCACATTTCCTCCGGTGATCAGGGCCACGAGAAGCTTCTGCACCAGATCCCCCTGACCGATCAAGACCTTGGATGCCTCCTCCTGGACCTTCATCATCATGGTGGAGATGTATCCGATATCTGCAGCATTTCCATCGGCCACCCAATCGGGGAGCCCATCGGCTTCTAGGCCGTCTTCTCGCGTGGCCTCTTGTCCTTCCTGTGCTGGGGATTCAGATGCATCCTGCTCTTCCGGTCGGTCGTCTTCGTGTTGGTTCTCTTCCATAGTCTATTTACAATTGGTATAGAAATAATCCAATGTCCGATAGTAATCGGTGAGCAAGTCGCTCGTGACATTGGGTTCATAGCTCCCTTTCGTGTAGGTACTCGTCATGCTCTTGATATGGCTCAAAGGAATACCTGATGCTTTTGAGAGAATCCCCCAGGTCTGCTCATCGTGCCATTTGAATTGGATGCGGTATCTGTTCCTGATGAAGAATTGGAATTGCTCGGAAAGATACTTGAAGATGCGCCCATCTCCGGATTGGGCGAAATAGAGCTCTGAGATGGTGTCCACATATTCCAGACTGCTATTCTCCTTGGGCCGGATCACTGGTATGGGACGCTGCTTGCGCCTGGTCCCGAATACGAATAGGATAACGACCATGGCGAACAGCAGGTAGAGCATCCAGCGCAGGCTCTCTTGGGAGATGAGATAGGTCAAGGGTCCTTCCTGTTGTGCATAGCGATCAGCATATGAAGCTGCATCCATCTGCATCTTCCAACGTTTCTGGTCCCATAGGATAGGTCCCGGAGCCAGATGCGCAAAGACCCCATCGGCATAACGCCTTCCTGTGTCCTGTATCAGATAGTAGTTGGTCAGCAACTTGGGGGTGGTGTGTACATAGAAATAGCCTTCCCCGTGAGGGACCCGGAAGAAGTTCACATGGTCTCCGATGGTACCCAAAGCCGTAAGACTCGTGTTCTCTGCACAGAAATAGGTCGAATCCAAGTAAGGCCATCGATAACGCACGAGTCGGTCTTTGACGTAATGACCGAAGGCGATATCCTCTTCAAAGCGAAGGTCGGGATGGAGTAAATTGATGTGGACCAGGCTATCTACAAAGGCCCCTTGGTCCTCTTCCACTTGCAAGATCCCATTCCAATCGAAGTAGGGCTCCTCCTCATACAGGATACACTCGCCTTGGTGCCATTCTTCCAAGAGATGGGCCGGTACGGCCCCGGTATATAGATGCATGGCATTACCCTGCTCCACAAAGCGGAAGAGATGCTCTCTAGAAAGGCTGTCCAGAAGTGGCATATACCCGAAGAGCATGTAGTTGTGGTCGACCACGGCCGAGTCGATATAGGGTTGCAGGTTGGCCCCGATGGTGGAGTCCAATTGGACGAATTCCTCAGAATCCCTCAGAGAGCTCAGGTAGGCATAGGTGAGATCGGCCCCATACGGTTGGTCGTCCAACTCATGATAGGAATGCAGGTGCCAGTTGTAGCCAGGTGTCCAGAATATCCAGAAGAGGGCTACTAGCATCACCAATGCCGCCACAATGATCCACAGGACCTTCCTATCCTTTTTCCGCTCTTTCTCCATCTTGGCGTAGGTGGTCTATATAGTGATCGAAAGCGGGACGGATGGTCTCGAAATGCTGCGCGCTGAAATCCACATTCCCATACCATACCGATTCGAAGATCATCGTCAATCGGGAAAAGGAATATCGCTCAGGGCGTTGTCCCATCTCACGCAGATAGTTCAGATTGGTCTTGTCCTTACGGAAGCGTATCCAGCCCGAAGATTCCATCTCTTGCAATGCGATGAGATACATGATGCGGATGGCCATTCGATAGCGCTTCTCATTCAGTGCTTCACGCAATAGGCGATCAAGCGGTAGTCCCTCAAGATCGGTATCTAGGTCATCGAGATCCTCAATGAGCATGGTCGTCCTGCCTACGGACCGATTCTGCTTGGCACTCAATACCTTGACCAGAAGAAATACCAGGCCGATGACCAGGAGCCCGATCATCACGTAGACCAACCACGAGAACTGCCCCCAGTCGAAAGGAGTCGAGCTGGGAGTGTCCTTTACTGGAGTCACAGGATCGGATTCCTCTACGTAGTCTCGGTCCTCCAGCGCTTCTGTCCATTGAGCTTCATCCGGTTCCGACTCTTGTATCGGTTCATGGAGGTAGTTGTCCTGCCCTTGCATACTCAAGCAGAACACGGTAAGCGCCAGTAGCGGGATATATTCAATCCATCTCTTCACGGAGAATACCATATGCCTTGTTGCGGATGCCGATGCGATCGACCGATGCATGTAGATGTGAAGCGGTCTCGATCTCATAAGCCGACCAGAAGGAGAAAAAGGATGCATAGATGAAGAGCGGGATCACCATAAGCAAGGACCAGACAGTGAAGAATATGTTGCTCATGAGCATCACTGATTGAAAGGTCTCCTCACTCATTCTGAAACCGCCCCATATCACTGAAAGCAAGTAGTCGGTCAAGCCGGAGTTGAAGAACAAGAGAAAGAGACAACAGCACAAGAAGAGGACGGTGACCAATCCAAGGAGGCGGCCATATCCGTGTCGCATCGCAATTTGCAGGACATGGGAATAGCCCAAGCCTCCAGGGCGTGGGAGGAATCCCGAAAGTGCGGCATAAAGGAGTACAGGAGCGCCCAGAAGCATGAGAATCACACTGTAGGGCGCGGGCAGGAAGAAGAGGACATGGGCCAACATGGTCACTCCCCAGACCCAGAGAAGAAGCGGGATGCTCCGCACGGGTCTGACATACTCCCGCTCTTGGGCAAATGCAGTCCCCAATTGCCGCAGACCCATCCATATGATCAATGCAGCGATAGTACCGTTGAGCAGCCACAATACAGGGCTGGAGGCCAGGTCATAGAGCTGATCCACCTTGACAAAGGCCCTGGCCATGCCTGTGAAAAAACTTCCGAGATCAGGAACATAGGGTAGGCTGAATCGCTCAATGAAATCTTCGCGAGTGGCCATCCATAAGGCAGCTACATATGCAGTAGCTATGTACATGGCCGGAAGGATGTACTGGCTGAACGTGGATGAGAAGAGCGCGAAGGTGTCGGAGAATATCTGCCCGTGTTTCTTGATCCCATGTAAGCGGTAGTCATGTTCGGCACTGTCCGGAATCTGTTCTTCAGCCACACTACTCCGATAGACTCCTTTGAACCTGCGCCAAGGCATGATCACGAAATACGAGATCATGAAGAGCCCACATAGTACGATGAAAAGGATGCGTATTGCATCCGGCATCTGGGTGTAGCGCGTAGCAAAGCCTTCGATGAAACCCGCAAAGAAGAAGACCGGTATCAGGCCGATGATCATCAGCACTCCCTTCTTAGCACCGAGCAGAAAGGACTCCTTCCTGGAATAGGAATTCGTAAATACCAGGCCCTTGCCCAATTCCAATCCTGCTGCACCCGCAAGGATGATAGCAGAGATCTCCGGCATCCCATGCATCCATACTGTGATCAAGGAGTCTCCCAGCAGTCCTTGCTCATAGAACATGTAGTGAAATGCCCCCAGCATGGCCCCGTTCTGCAGCAAAGCCCCAACGGTGCCGATCATAAAGAACAGACCAAGTACGAAGACCACAAAAGAGACCCGGATGTTATTGAGGGTGATATAGGCGAAGAGATTCATGTGAGAGTCGCTGGCATAGACACCGAAGGGTTTTCCTTCTTCGATGTTCTGCATGGTCATGGCGATATAGTCCTCGCCCAGCATGAGGCCGATGAATCCAGGGTCCTGATGTGCAGAGAACACCCCGATGAAGACCCCGGCAAAGAAGATGAGGAAGGATAAGAGTACACTGCGCCTGGATTCGAAATAGGCTCGCGGTATCTGTTCGGTCCAGAGCTTCTTGATGCGTGCCCAGGTACTCTGTCGATTGCGATATACGCTGCTATGCACCTTCAGGGCCAGATTGTTCAAATAGACCCGTATCGATCGATTGGAATAATAGCTCTTGGAGTAGGAAAGGTCATTGGTCGCTTCGATGAATAGCCGGGAGAGTTTCTCTGGATCCTTGGTGCGGTCGGCTTCCATTTGCTCAAGGGATCGCCACTTCTCCTTGTTCTGATCGATGAATTCGGTCTCTCTCATCCCTTGGGTTAAATATAGAACTACAATCACGCGATGTAAGTCCTACCTTTCGATCCTTATTGAGCACTCGGGTTTGAAGAAGATCGATGTCATCACAACGCAGAATGTGCGGATAGAATATGAGTTGGCCGGCTTGGGTGACCGACTCTTGGCCTTCTTGCTGGACCAGATCGTACTATGGACCGGGATACTTATCCTGAATTTC
The DNA here is from genome assembly GCA_013001705.1 of Flavobacteriales bacterium. Lineage (NCBI taxonomy): Bacteria > Pseudomonadati > Bacteroidota > Flavobacteriia > Flavobacteriales > Flavobacteriales bacterium. The sequence continues at coordinate 690 of JABDLZ010000234.1, read as the reverse complement.
CTCCTGGTCTCCATCATGCTCGCGGCAAATACCACCCTCCCCGACTGGGTCTTCATCCTGCTGCTCGCCCCTGTCTACATCTTCTACACCCCGGCCCTGGAGATCCTCAACAACGGTCAGACAGTAGGCAAGATGGCGCTCCGCATCAAGGTGCTCGATCTACATGGCCGCAATCCAGAAGTGCTGGAATACCTCATCCGATGGGCTTTCCGAATGGTGGATATATGGTTCACCTTAGGCTCTCTAGCGAGCATCCTCATTGTATCCGGTGACCATGCGCAGCGCCTCGGTGGGCGCTTATCCAATACCACACTGGTCCGTTTGAATCCCAAACAGAATCTGTCTCTCTCCCATCTCTTGGAGATAGAAAGTCTAGAGAGCTATCAGCCGAGTTTTCCGCAGGTACGCCAGCTCAATGAAGATGAGATGCTCACACTCAAGCAGGCACTGGAACGCTACCGATCCTACAGGAACGAGTCACATAAGGAGGCTCTATTGGAGGCCGTCAAGAGGGTAAAGGAATTCACCGGGATCGATCAGGGAGAGATGAAGACCATCCCTTTTGTCAAGAAGCTCATACAGGACTACGTAGTACTTACCCGCTGATCATCTCATGATCACCATCCGCTGGGTGTACGAGCTGCCTTCGCTATGGATCATCCGTGTGAGATAGACTCCGTCAGATAGGTC
>JABDLZ010000233.1 GCA_013001705.1 Flavobacteriales bacterium | reverse complement strand
TGGAATACAGGCAAGCCTCCTTCCAGTCCTTGACCACCTCCATCACGGATAAACGAGCCCACCGTGGGCACATCCAATCCTCCGAATATGGTGATAGAGGCAATGACGATGATGGCCACTAGAGCTGAAGGGATGGCCTTGGTCAATTTGGGAAGCAGATACATGATGGCCATGGTCAGAGCGACCAGACCGAGCATGATATAGAGTTGTGTTCCCTGCATCCATACCATCTCGCCAGCCACATTGGTCTTGAAGAGCCCCAGTTGGGAGAGGAAGATGACGATCGCCAACCCATTGACGAATCTAAGCATCACCGGATAGGGGATGAGGCGTACAAACTTACCGAGCCGGAAGAGCCCAGCACTTATCTGTATCGCACCTACGATGAGCAGGGTGATGAATAACCAATACAGTCCGAGGTTCTCGATGGGGGAGGCCAACGTATCTCCGATGGCATTGCCTTGCGCGATCAGGTGTACCATGACCACCGCCATAGCACCGGTAGCACCAGAGATCATTCCCGGTCTACCACCGAATAGCGAGGTGATGAGCCCCATCATGAAAGCACCATAGAGTCCTACCAAAGGATCCACCCCTGCCACAAAGGCAAAGGCCACAGCTTCTGGTACCAAGGCCAATGCCACTGTAATACCAGAGAGGATGTCAGCCTTGGGGTCGAATGTGAAATTGCGGAACAACCGTGCAGTCATATGGAAGATTTAAGCTGAAAAGCCCGCGAAACTAGCCAAAGCAACCATGCTCCACAGGATTCCGTACGGATACTTCACTGAGAACGGGGGTTCTGTATATTGGTGGGATCAATTCGTACACCATGGATTTGAGGATCACATCGCTCGAAGAATACAAAGAGAAATACGCAGAAAGCATACAGGACCCGGCAGCATTTTGGGACCGCATCGCTAAGTCCTTTCAGTGGCGGAGACCTTATGATACCGTCCTCGAATGGGAATTCGATACACCCGATGTCAAATGGTTCGTAGGAGGGAAGCTCAATATCACAGAGAACTGCCTGGACCGTCATCTGGCCGAAAGGGGTGAGCAGACCGCTATCCTCTGGGAGCCCAATGATCCAGAAGCTGAAGCGAAACACATCAGCTATCGTGAATTGTATGAGGAAGTGAACAAGGTGGCCAACGGGCTTCGCTCGATAGGGGTAGGTAAAGGAGACCGGGTGGTCTTCTACATGCCTATGGTTCCTGAACTGGCCATCTCTGTTCTCGCCTGTGCACGTATCGGAGCCATCCACTCGGTGGTATTTGCAGGATTCTCAGCACAAGCTCTTGCCGATCGTGTCAATGATGCCGAGGCCAAGGTCATCATCTGCTCCGACTTCAATAAGCGGGGCGCAAAGAACATCTCCGTCAAAAAAGTGGTAGACGATGCCACGGAGATCGGCTGCCCGAGTGTGGAGAAGGTGATCGTGCATCGAAATACAGGAGAGGTCATCCATTGGAATGAGAATACCGATCTATGGTATCACGAGCTCGTGGCCGATCAGCCTACCGAGTGTGAGGCCGAGGAGATGGATGCTGAAGATATGCTCTTCATCCTCTACACATCAGGAAGCACGGGCAAGCCCAAGGGAGTGGTGCATACCTGTGGAGGATATATGGTCTACACCGCCTACAGTTTTCAGAATGTATTCCAATACAGCCCGGGGGATGTCTATTGGTGTACGGCCGATATCGGCTGGATCACCGGGCATAGCTATATCATCTATGGTCCACTGCTGAGTGGAGCCACTACGATGATGTTCGAGGGTGTACCTACCTATCCGGACGCAGGAAGATTCTGGGAGATCTGCGAGAAACATAAGGTCGATCAATTCTATACGGCCCCGACCGCTATACGCGCGCTCATGGCCAAAGGGGATGAATGGCCGGCCAAGTACGACCTGAGCTCGCTCAAGGTATTGGGCTCTGTGGGAGAACCCATCAATGAGGAGGCCTGGCATTGGTACAACGATAAGATAGGAAAGGGCCGCGCTCCCATCGTGGATACTTGGTGGCAGACCGAGACCGGTGGAATCATGATCTCCCCCTTGCCCGGGATCACCGACACCAAGCCCACCTATGCCTCCTATCCGCTTCCAGGAATCCAGCCGGTACTGGTAGATTCCGATGGCAATGAGTTAGAAGAGAACGAAGTAGAAGGGCTGCTCTGTATCAAGCATCCTTGGCCTAGTATCCTGCGCACCACCTATGGGGATCATGCCCGCTGCAAGCAGGTCTATTTCTCGGCATTCGAAGGGAAATACTTCACAGGGGATGGAGCGCGAAGGGATAGTGAAGGAAGGATACGGGTCATAGGCCGAGTGGACGATGTCATCAACGTCTCAGGCCATCGCATGGGAACGGCCGAGGTGGAGAATGCCATCGATGAACATCCGGCAGTGATCGAGTCTGCCGTGGTAGGCTATCCGCATGATATCAAAGGACAGGGGATCTATGCCTATATCATCTCCAAGGATAAGCAGCTCGATGACACATTTCGCAAGGAGATTCTGGATGTGGTCACCAAGGAGATCGGTCCCATCGCCAAACCGGATAAGATCCAGTTCGTGAATGGACTACCCAAGACCAGGAGTGGCAAGATCATGCGGAGGATACTCCGTAAGGTGGCCGAAGGGGAACCCGATAAGCTGGGGGATACCTCTACCTTGCTGGACCCAAGTGTGGTGGACGATATCGTCAAAGGAGCCGTCTGAGTCGGCTGCACCTATTCGGATTGGGAGGATAGCCAGATTCGTCCTTTCTTTGCACACGCATGCGACAGGTCATCACCCTAGGTCAATTCATCGTTCAGAATCAACGCGATTTCCCTTATGCCAAAGGGGAATTATCCAGCTTACTATCCGCTCTGCGATTAGCAGCCAAGATCGTTTCGCGTGAGGTCAATAAGGCAGGCCTGGTAGATGATATCAGAGGTTCTTCTGGCGTGACCAATGTGCAAGGAGAGACCCAGATGAAACTGGATGACTATGCCAATGAGGAGTTCATCAATTCCATGATGGCCCAGCAGGAGATATGCGGCATGGGTTCAGAAGAGAATGACGACCCCATCATCTTCGACACCGAAGAATGTCGTCAAGGGAAATACGTCCTCCTCATCGATCCCCTGGATGGTAGCTCCAATATCAATGTCAATGTCTCGATAGGTACCATCTTCTCCATCTACCGCAGGGTGACACCTATCGGTAGCAAGGCCGAGATGAAGGATTTCCTGCAGAAAGGAGACCAACAGGTAGCCTCGGGATATGTGCTGTATGGATCCAGCACCATGCTGGTATTCACTACGGGGAACGGGGTCAATGGCTTCACCTATGATCCTTCCATCGGTACCTTCTGTCTATCCCATCCCGATATGCGTATCCCTGAGACCGGCACCATCTATTCGGTCAACGAAGGGAACTATCGCTACTTCTCCGAAGGGGTCAAGAAATACATCAAGTATTGTCAAGAAGAGGAGGATGACCGGCCCTATTCTGCCCGCTACATCGGATCACTGGTGGCAGATTTCCATCGCAACCTGATCAAGGGAGGCATATATTTCTATCCCGCTTCGGCCATGGGACCCAATGGGAAACTACGATTGCTCTATGAGAACAATCCACTGGCATTCATCGTGGAACAGGCCGGAGGTATGGCCACCAATGGAAGACAACGCGTCATGGAGATCGACCCCGAAGAACTCCATCAACGCTCCCCTCTCTTCATAGGCAGCAAGCACATGGTGGAGAAGGTCCATGAGTTCATCGAGCAATACGATCTCAAGACTGTCTGAACGCCTGTCTAGGCCATGCGCACCGAAGAACTACTGAGCATATATGAACATTCTCCGCTGATCGGAGAATTGGAAGGCCGCCTGCGGAAGGAGAAGGCCATGCAGTTGAAAGGCTTTGTGGGAAGTGGTCTGAGTTTCTCCATTGCAGGGGTCAGCATGCTCAGTGCCGGAGTGCACCTGATCATCTGTGAGGATCGCGACCATGCCGCCTATTTCTTCAATGACATGGAGAACCTGCTCAAAGGCAAGGCCCCCGTGTTCTACTATCCCTATTCATACAAGGTGCCCTATGAGGTGGAGGTCACGGAAAATGCCAACATCGCCCTTCGAGGAGAGGTTCTGAAGGCCTTGGGCGACTTGGACCATATGGTCATCGTCACTCCGTGCAATGCCCTTGCAGAGCATGTGGTCTCACGTCAGGAATTCGAGGCCCAGGCCGTGACCATCCGTATCGGTCAGAAGCACGATCTGGACATCATCAATGAGCATTTGGTCGACCTGCACTTCGAGAAGGTGGACTATGTCTATGAGCCGGGGCAGTTCTCTATCCGTGGGGGTATCGTGGACGTATTCAGTTTTGTCAATGAGCGCCCTTATCGTATCGAACTCTTCGGAGATGAGGTGGAGAGCATCCGAGAGTTCGACCCGGTGACCCAACTCTCCGAACGCAAGATGGAACGATTGACCATCATGCCCGATGTCACTTCTGAACGCATTGTGGAGACCTACGAACCGTTCTTGGAACACCTGCCGCAGGATGCCACGCTGTGGTATCACGATATGGCCGGTATCGTCCAGACGGTAGACAAAGAGTTCAAGACCGCCACCAAGGCCTTCGATCTGCTCAAGTCGCCTTTGAATCACAGTTCTCCCGAGCAGCTCTACTGGGATGGGGAGAAGTGCAGAGTACGTATGGAACAGTTCCGCAGGGTGAGTTTCTCTCAAGTGCCCGAAGAAGGGCTACCCATCTTCCAAGCGAACCAATCCCCGCAACCGGCCTTCAATAAGCGGTTCGACCTGCTGGATCAGAATCTGCAGGAGAACCACAAGAAGGGGTATAAGAACATCATCACGGCAGGAAATGCCAAGCAGATAGAACGGCTCTACAACATCTTCGAGGACATAGATGCCGCGGTGGAGATGCAACCCATCGTGCTAGGCCTCAAAGAAGGCTTCATAGATCACGACCATAAGCTGGTGGCCTATACAGACCATCAGATATTCGAGCGATACAACCGATTCCGACTCAAAGAAGGCTTCAAGCGGACCAAAGAAGCGCTGACCCTGCGCGAGTTGATGGAATTGCAACCGGGCGACTTCATCACTCATATCGACCATGGAGTGGGAAAATTCTCCGGTCTGGAGAAGATCGATGTGCAGGGCAAGACCCAAGAGGCCATCCGCATCCTGTATCGGGACAACGACATCCTCTATGTGAGCATTCACTCGCTTCACCGCATCGCCAAGTACACCGGTAAGGAGGGCACACAGCCTAAGCTCAACAAATTGGGCAGCTCGGCCTGGGCGACCAAGAAGGCCAAGGCCAAGAATCGGGTCAAGAAACTCGCTTTCGACCTGATCAAGCTCTATGCAGAACGGAAGGCCAAGAAAGGTTTCGCATTCTCACCCGACACCTATCTGCAGACCGAGTTAGAAGCCTCATTCATCTACGAGGACACGCCCGATCAGGAGGCCGCCACCAAATCGGTCAAAGAGGACATGGAGCGGGAGATGCCCATGGATAGGCTGGTATGTGGTGATGTGGGATTCGGTAAGACGGAGATCGCCATCCGTGCGGCATTCAAGGCGGTGGCCGATAATAAGCAGGTGGCGGTGCTCGTGCCCACGACCGTACTCAGTTTCCAGCATTATCAGAGTTTCAGTGCACGTCTGCGGGAGTTTCCGGCCAAGGTGGCCTATCTCAATCGATTCAAGACCACCAAAGAGCAGACACACGTACTCAAAGCACTTGAATCGGGAGAGGTGGATATCATCATCGGTACGCACAAGTTGCTTTCGAAGAATGTGAAGTTCCATGACCTGGGACTGATCATCGTGGATGAGGAGCAGAAATTCGGTGTAGGGGCCAAGGATAAATTGAAGACCTTACGTGCCGAGGTCGACACCCTTACCCTCACCGCCACGCCCATTCCACGGACTCTGCAGTTCTCGCTCATGGGAGCCCGGGACCTAAGTATCATCAATACACCACCGCCCAATAGATATCCCGTAGAGACACGCCTGATCTCATTCAGTGAGACCCTCATACGCAACGCCATCAGCACAGAAATACAGCGCGGAGGACAGGTCTTCTTCGTGCATAACCGCATCGACAATATCAAGGAGGTGGCCGGCATGATCACCCGCGTATGTCCCGATGCTAGAGTACGCATAGGGCATGGTCAGATGGACGGGAAATCGCTGGAGAAGGTCATGCTCGACTTCATCGATGGGGAATTCGATGTACTGGTATCCACTACCATAATCGAGTCAGGAATAGACATCCCGAATGCGAATACCATGATCATCAATCATGCACAGAATTTCGGTCTGAGCGACCTGCACCAGCTCAGAGGTCGGGTAGGTAGAAGTAACAAACGGGCCTATTGCTACCTGATCACCCCACCCATGCATATGGTGAGCACCGATGCACGCAAACGACTACAGGCCGTGGAGCAGTTCAGTGAGCTGGGCAGCGGGATGAATATCGCGATGCGGGACCTGGATATACGCGGGGCAGGTGATCTACTGGGGGCCGAGCAGAGTGGATTCATCAGCGATATCGGATTCGAGACTTACCAGAAGATCCTCAACGAGGCCATCGAAGAGCTTAAGGAGAAGGAGTTCAAAGACCTCTTCGAAGAAGAATTGGCAGCCAAGAAGGAATACGTGGCCGATGTACAGATAGAGACCGATCTGGAGATCCTCCTCCCAGATGACTATGTACAAGGTACATCGGAGCGATTGCGGCTGTATCGCGAGTTGGAGAACCTACCCAATGAGGAGGCGCTCGAGAAGTTCAGTGCCCGACTGATCGACCGATTCGGTCAGCCACCTGCCCCTACCCGAGAATTGCTCGATTCTTTGCGATTGAAATGGCTGGCACGCAATCTGGGATTCGAGAAGATCATACTCCGGGGCGAGAAGATGATCGGACATTTCATCAAGGATCAGGAGCACCTCTATTACCAATCCCAGCAGTTCACTGCCATTCTCAGAGCGATACAGCGCGGTATGCCGGGCGTGAAGATGTACGAGAAGAACGATACCCTCAGGCTCTCCATCAAGGAAGTGGAATCCATCTACGACTGTCTGGCCCGTCTCAGGGAATTCCAAGGAGAAGAAGTGCTCAGTTGAGGCAAAAAAAGAAAGGCCCGGATACGAGATCCAGGCCTTCTTTAACCAAAACATGTGACTGATTAGTCAACCTAACAGATGAAAAATCTTTAACGTCTAGAAGACAATTTTGTTTCAGACACCGCTGCGTTTTCGCGGTCTCCAACCATCCTTCACTTTATCCCACTTGTTCTTGAATTTCACATTCTGGGATTTCTCATAGTACGAATCCCATAAGGGCGTGAATCCATAGAGGTTCAAAAAATCATCTTGTACGTGTATCTGTGTATCCATATGCCTATTTATCTATTCGTAACTCTGATCTGTCCATTGTCGGAGATCGTATAGTCCAATCCGAGTGGCCGACAGATCACTGTCAACGCACTTTCCAGATCAGCACTCTCGAATTCTCCGGTAAAAAATCGTTCTCCTACATCCTCGGTGGTGATGGTCACCCCGAACTGCCGTTCCATTTCCTCCATGACATGACCCAATGGGCGGTCTTCGAATCGGAAGACACCACGTATCCATGGAGCGGCATCTGTATCGGCTGTACCTTGGGTCAATCGACCGGCCAGATTATCGACCGATTGCCCGGGAGTGAGCACAAAGCTTTGCCTGCCATCATCCACCCGTACCTTACCGGTACTGCAGATGACCTCCAAGAAATCACCTCGGTCACATACATTGAAAGAAGTACCCAGTACGGAGATGGTCCCTTGATCGGTGACCACGCTGAATCGCGATCCCTTTTCCACTTGGAAAAATGCCTCACCGTCCAACTCCAGGGTACGTTCTTCTAGAAAGTCCGCTTCATCGAAGCGCAGTTCTGTTGCGGCATTGAGGGTCACTTCGCTTCCATCGGGAAGGGTGAGCACCTGGATTTCGGCCATCTGGGTGCTGTACATGGAGTCTCCGTTCTGGAATAGGAAGAGCACAGAGGCTATGAGTACCAGACCGATGGCCACAGCGGCATAGCGGAATCTTCTACTCCTCGTGTGAACGACCGGATGATCCTGCGCTGCGATACGCATCTGGATGCGCTCCCACGAATGGGCTTTATCAGCGAAAGGTGCCCGCCAATCGGCCAAGGCCTCGTCTACTCTCTTATTCAAATCTTCCGACACGGTAATTTCCCTGTGATTCATAAAGAATACAGGTAGGCAGGAGTTCACCCTACTTCATGGAAGAAAAAATTTCAGCGGATCTCGAATGAGGTCTGAACAGCGCTCACGCCTAGGAAATAGCCATATCCGCCTTGGATATTGGTAGGCCCGTCCACGGTGATATCGTCTTGAGGAGCAAATAGGTGCTCGTATTGTTTGTCTATCGCATAGACTTTGATCAGATGCGACCCATAATAGAGGAAATCATCGATGGATAATGTGGCCTCGGCCTGATAGCTCACTACGGTGCTGGTCATCCCACCGCCAGAGAATCGCATGATGGCTTCGGGATCGTCTTCTTCCGGCACCAATTCGATGACATAGAAGAATTGATTGAAGCTGATATCCTCATTGAGGTCATCCCAAGAGAGGAAAACAAGATCTCCTTGTATATCCACTTCCAAGAAATCCTTGGAAGTCTGCACGGATTCGAGGGAAGGGGGAGTGATGGTAGTGGCGCTGATAGCCGTCTCCTTGTAATTCACGCGGAGCGAGTATTCCGTCTCGGGAGCGATAATCGTCTCTGCAGGCCCGTGATAGACACCTGGTGATTCGGGGTCTTCGGAGAGCAGGATATTTTCACCTTCTGATAGGATGAAGATTTCCAGACCTTCGATCATCTGCTCAGGACCATTTCCGATAAGCGTATGCGCATGAATATCCTGAATGGGAGATCCGGTCTCCAAACTTGCATCGATGACCAACTTGGATTCGAACTGCTCAGATATCGACTCTTCTTTTGTACATGCACTGAAAATCAATGCAATGCATAGCAAGTAAGGCGATATGTGTTGAATAGAAAGGTTCATCTGAAATCAAGCCGAAGGCTAAATGTAGGGGATAGCCCGATCAACTCCAAATCTATGGTGTTGATTCTCAGCTCTTCAGGAGCCTCATCCCGCACCTGATTGGTGCTGTAGGTACGCGTGCGTATATTCCGGTGGTCGGTCAGGTTGAATATGCCGGCACCGAGGTGTAGATCCATATCCCGCAGACTGAAATGACGCGAGAGACTGATATCCCAGCGGAATTGATCAGGCAGCCGGGCTGAGAGTTCTTCTCCATATACCAGAAAGGGGTCGCCCCCAGGACCCTCGAACACACCCAGTACAGGTGTATAGGGATAGCCGGTAGAGGCCGTCCACTGGGAGTGGAAGGTGTAATCCCTGTACCGATAGTCATAGACCATCTTGATGTCGTGGGGTTTATTGTAAGTGCTGGGCATGGGGTCTCCATCATCGATATCCTCAAATACATTGGCCGAGTAGGTATAGCTGTAGGCCAACCAAGCGCTATGTGCACCCTGCTCATAGTTCACCATGAGGTCGGCCCCTATGACCTCTCCCTTGCCGATGGACAATTGCTCGTTCTCCACCGTGAATGCACTCAGCAATCTATTCTGCTCTTGATTGAGTACCACTCCTTTCAGCCGCTTGTAATACCCTTCTACGCTGGCTTGGAAGCGTTTGTGCTCGTAGTGCATTCCCAGTGAGGTATGGAACGAGCGACTCTCTGGGAGCAGATCCCCATCACTGAGTCTCCAGCGATCGGGTTGTCGCAAGAAGAGATTCTGCTCGGCCACCCTGCGGATCGGCTGGATGTAGTTCCCACTGGCCAGCGAGAAGGACATGCGGGGATCGAGCCGATATTCCACCCGTATGCGCGGTTCGAGATAGAGGTTGCCCGAATAATCATTGTAGCTCAGTCTTCCTCCAGCCCTTAAGCTCCAGTCGGTCAATGGGACCC
>JABDLZ010000232.1 GCA_013001705.1 Flavobacteriales bacterium | reverse complement strand
CTAGAGCATGAGGCTGAAGTGATGTTCAAGGAGACATTACCTATTTCTTGGGCAAACCCTATCAGGCAGAAGAAAAGAAGAGGAATAAGTACGAGCCTTCTCATATAAGTTCGGTTTCGTCAAAACTAGACAGAGTGCCCAGCAATCTTGATTGGATTCTACATCAGTTTCACAACTAACGATCAACAACCAACAACACTCAACTATCTACTATCATTGCCCTATGATCCAGATTCAGAATGTCCTACTCAGTGAAGAGCTCTTTGACGAGTGCTTTGCCTGCGACCTGGGCAAGTGCAAGGGCGCTTGCTGCGTAGAGGGTGAGTCTGGAGCCCCCTTGGAAGAACGGGAAGTACATCTCCTGGAGGACATACAGGACGAGCTACAACCCTATCTGAATGCTGAAGGGAAAAAAGCCATCAGAGAACAGGGAGCGTTCATCATTGACAGTGATGGAGACTATGTCACCCCACTGGTGAAGGGAAAGGAGTGTGCCTATACCACCTTTGAAAAGGACGGGACCGCCAAGTGTGGGATCGAGCAGGCATGGCGTGATGGGGCCGTTGAATTCATGAAGCCGGCCTCCTGCCATCTCTATCCCATCCGCATCACCAAGCTCCATGATATGGAAGCGCTCAATTACCATCGCTGGCCCATCTGCGACCCGGCCAGGTCGTGTGGGAACGATCTGAAATTGCCGGTCTTCCGATTCTTGAAAGGAGCTTTGGTCAGGAGATACGGAGCAGCATGGTACAAGGAAGTAGAAGAGGCATATAAAGTGTGGAAAGAGATGAGAACTTCATCGTAATAAGAGAGAGTTTCATCGAGAATGATCATGGTCCGATCGAAGATTTCTTCCAGTAGAACGAATTCTTTTCATGGTTGGACTTTGACTATCAGAGCCTTAGCGATGGCGTGCCAGAATTTGAGTGGCTTATCACCAAGCCATTGTTAGAATTACAAGCTTCAACAGGCTAATCCCTTCATACTCTAGGACTTGATCGATGCACACGATCGCCATGTGAAAAACTATGATCGAATGTGGATTATATCTCGATCAGCCGTGATCCTTTTTTGCGAACATTTGTTCCACTGCTCGGAACTCCAGAATAAGTCACTCTGACACGAACCTGACCTCCGAACTATAGCTTGGGCATCACTCTGATAATCAAGCAACTACAAAGAATTTATTGTTAAAGGATTAAATACGAGAAAAGTATCATGGACAACGTCACCCCTGAATCTAAGCAAGACCTTACCAAAGAAGAACTCAATGACCTCACTGGGGTGAGTAAGGAGCAATCACTAGTAGAACCCATTCTGGATGATAACCCCAATCGCTTCGTCCTCTTTCCTATACAGCACCATGATATCTGGCAGGAATACAAGAAATCGGAGGCTTCTTTCTGGACGGCCGAAGAGATCGACCTCGCTCAGGACCTGGTGGACTGGGATGAGAAATTGACCGATGACGAGCGCTACTTCATCAAGCACGTACTGGCATTCTTTGCCGCTAGTGATGGCATCGTCAATGAGAATTTGGCCGAGAACTTCGTGGCAGAAGTACAGTACACCGAGGCCAAGTTCTTCTACGGATTCCAGATAATGATGGAGAACATCCACTCAGAGACCTACTCGCTATTGATCGACACCTACATCAAGGACACCAAGGAAAAAGACTATCTCTTCAACGCTATCGAGACCATGGATTGCGTCAAGAAGAAAGCCGACTGGGCACTCCGCTGGATCGATGAGGGATCCTTTGCTGAGCGCTTGATCGCCTTCGCAGCGGTAGAAGGTATCTTCTTCTCCGGAAGCTTCTGCTCCATCTTCTGGTTGAAGAAACGTGGACTCATGCCCGGTTTGAGTTTCTCCAACCAGCTCATCTCTCGCGATGAAGGAATGCACTGTGACTTCGCTTGCTTGCTCTACAACGAGCACTTGAACAACAAGCTCCCTGAAGACACCGTCAAGAAGATCATCATGGATGCTGTTGATATCGAGAAGGAATTCGTGACCGATGCGCTACCCGTGCGTCTGATCGGAATGAATGCCGAGCTCATGCAGCAGTATATCGAGTATGTAGCTGACAGACTCCTTCTCGACCTGAACATGGAGAAAGTATACAACGCGACCAATCCCTTCGACTTCATGGAGATGATCTCATTGGAAGGAAAGACCAACTTCTTTGAGAACCGCGTCTCCGAGTACAAGAAGGCTGGAGTCAATAGCGATTCTACCGGTTCGGCCCAGAGCCGCACCTTCACTATGGATGCCGACTTCTGATATCACAAGACACTATTGCTGACCACAACAATCCCTGAGATCTAAACACAACACTAAAAATCACTACGAAGGATGTATGTAATTAAACGCGATGGTAGAAAGGAGGCGGTCAAATTCGACAAGATCACCGGTAGGATAAATAAACTCTGCTATGGATTGGACCCCATGGTGGACCCTACTCAGGTGGCCATGAAAGTGATCGAAGGGCTCTATGACGGAGTCACCACGACCCAACTGGATAACTTGGCTGCCGAAGTCGCTGCCATGCAGACGATCAAGCATCCGGACTATGCACTATTGGCCAGCCGTATCGCTGTATCCAACCTGCACAAGAACACGGCCAAGTCATTCAGCGAGACCATGAAGGCCTTGCATGAGTACAAGGATCCGATCAATGGAGCCAATGCTTCCCTCATCGCTGAGGATGTCCAAGACATCATTCAGAAGAATGCTGAAGTCTTAGATTCCTCCATCATCTATGACCGGGACTTCTCCTACGACTATTTCGGATTTAAGACTTTGGAGAGATCCTATCTCTTGAAAATGGATGGTAAGGTAGCGGAGCGACCTCAGCATATGCTGATGAGGGTTTCTATCGGTATCCACAAAGAGGATATCGAGAGCGCCATCGAGACATACAACATGATGTCCAAAGGGCTCTTCACCCACGCTACTCCTACCTTGTTCAACTCCGGAACTCCAAAACCCCAGATGTCTTCCTGCTTCCTGCTCACCATGAAGGAGGATAGCATCAAAGGAATCTATGAGACGCTCCAGCAGTGTGCGCAGATCTCCCAGTCAGCTGGAGGTATCGGATTGGCCATCCACGATATCCGCGCTAAAGGTTCTTATATCAAAGGCACCAATGGAACATCCAACGGGATCGTCCCTATGCTACGCGTCTTCAATGACACGGCCCGATATGTGGACCAAGGTGGAGGCAAGCGTAAAGGAAGCTTCGCCATCTACATGGAACCATGGCATGCCGATATCTTCGACTTCCTGGATCTGAAGAAGAATCACGGTAAAGAAGAACGAAGAGCCCGTGACCTGTTCTACGCGCTCTGGATTCCAGACCTCTTCATGAAGCGTGTTCAAGAGAATGGCGAGTGGACCCTGATGTGCCCCAACGAGTGCCCAGGTCTGGTAGATACCTATGGACTGGAGTTCGAAGCACTTTACACCCGCTATGAGGAGCAAGGAAAAGGTCGTAAGACCATGAAGGCCCAAGAGCTGTGGTTCAAGATCCTTGATTCACAAGTAGAGACCGGAACTCCATACATGCTGTATAAGGATGCGGCCAATGCCAAGTCCAATCAGCAGAATCTGGGAGTCATACGCTCTTCCAATCTCTGTACAGAGATCATCGAGTATACTGCTCCCGATGAGGTGGCCGTGTGCAATCTGGCTTCGGTCGCACTGCCCAAATTCGTCAAGAAAGGCAAGTACGATCACGATGCCTTGTTCAAGGTGGTCTATCAGATGACCAAGAACCTCAACAAGGTCATCGATAACAACTACTATCCCGTACCAGAAGCACGCAAGTCCAACATGCGTCACCGTCCGGTAGGGCTGGGTGTACAAGGATTGGCCGATGCTTTCATCATGCTTCGCATGCCCTTCGATTCACCTGAGGCACGTCAACTGAACACAGACATCTTCGAGACCATCTACTATGCAGCCATGACGGCTTCTAAGGATCTGGCCAAAGAAGAAGGAGCCTATGAGACCTACGAGGGATCACCGATCTCCAAAGGGCAATTCCAATTCGACCTGTGGGGAGTTTCTCCAAGTGACCGATGGGAGTGGGATGTGCTGAGAGATGAGATCAAGGAGCACGGTGTACGGAACTCACTTCTTGTTGCACCCATGCCTACAGCAAGTACCGCACAGATATTGGGCAACAACGAATGCTTTGAACCCTATACTTCCAATGTCTATACGCGCAGAGTTCTCTCCGGAGAATTCATCGTGGTCAACAAGCACCTACTTAAAGACCTCGTCAAACTGGGTCTATGGAATGAAGAGATGCGTGCCAAGCTGATGATGCACAACGGATCGGTACAGAACATCAAGGAGATTCCTGACAATTTGAAAGCGCTCTACAAGACCTCTTGGGAGCTCAGTCAGAAGGTGATCCTAGATATGGCTGCCGATCGTGGAGCATACATCTGCCAGTCGCAGAGCTTGAATGTGTTCATGGAGAATCCTACCAGTGAGAAGTTGAGCTCTATGCACTTCTACTCCTGGAAACTGGGACTCAAGACCGGGATGTACTACCTACGCTCCAAAGCCGCTTCAAGCGCCCTCAAGGGTCTCGGAATGGATGCGGCCAAACTCAAAGAGCTCGAGAAGAGCGGCAAGGAGGTCATGGAAGAGATCAATGCTAATGAAGCCGCTATGGCCTGTAGCATAGAGAATGGAGACGACTGCGAGATGTGCAGTGGTTGATAGGAGGAATTGATTTTGTAAGTCTGTTCAGACCCGGGTCGTTCAATCGGTCCGGGTCTTTTTTCTCACATAGCGGGTCCAGGCCCAGAGCCTTCTTCTTCTCAGATAATCTTCGTCTTTCTCATGTGCAAATGCCTCCCGCTCAAAGGAGATATTCATATAGGCTTCCCTCCACGTAGCATACTGGAATCTACGGATGAGATACTCCAAGAAATAGAGGATATAGAATGGGATCACCAGCAATTCCAACTGCTGCCTGAGGTGGATACGCTCATGGCGGAGCAGGATGGGGGTGCATTTTGCCCGCTCCTTGATGAATATCAAAGGCCAAAATGCAAAAGCGGTATACCCTTTGCGTATGAGATATCTGGAGTATATGATCATGCGATGTGCTCCAAGCTAAATTAAACAGAGCTAAAAGAACTGTTGTGAAACTTTCAAAAGAGATACGGACCGAGAATACCGTCTTCAGACTTCAGGAGAATGGGATCATCGAATCCCGTTTGCTCAACGATGAGCTTGAGCGATTCAGCTTAGAAGAAGTAGAGGAGTTTGTGGAGGGGATGCATTCACTCTGTGAAAATGAGCCCTATCCGATGGTTTCTGTGATGGGAGATGTGCATATTACGGATGAAGGCAGGAAACATATCCTGGACAATATGCGTGTAAGCATGGCGGCACTGGTAGGCTCCACTTTCGTAGCTCGTATCATGGCCAATCTGCTCATCAATTTCAAACCCCTACCGATCCCGGTCAAGCTATTTGATGACGAGGCATCAGCTTACGCATGGATCCAAGAGATGCAGAGAAAGCAAGCGCTGAAGAGGCAGAAATCTTCCCGGGCCTGATCAACCCTTGAAAGCATTCTCTCCGGTGATATCCAGCCCAGTGATCAACAGATGGATATCATGAGTCCCTTCATAGGTGATCACGCTCTCCAGATTCATCATATGGCGCATGATGCTGTATTCATTGGTGATACCCATGGCACCATGAATCTGGCGGGCTTCTCGAGCAATCTTGAGGGCCATATCCACATTGTTGCGCTTGGCCATGGAGATCTGTGCTGAAGTCGCTCTTCCTTCTTCTCTTAATTGTCCAAGACGGAAGGTCAGGAGCTGAGCCTTTGTGATCTCGGTGATCATCTCGGCCAACTTCTTCTGTTGGAGTTGGAATGCGGCTATCGGCTTGCCGAACTGATGTCTTTCTTTAGCATATCGCAGCGCGGAATCGTAGCAGTCCAGAGCGGCACCTATTGCACCCCAAGCGATACCGTAGCGCGCACTATCCAGACAACCGAGCGGTGCTCCTAGACCGGATTTATTAGGAAGGAGATTTTCTTTGGGGACTTTGACATCTGAGAATACCAATTCACCTGTGTTGGATGCTCTGAGCGACCATTTCCCATGTGTCTCTGGAGTGGTGAACCCTTCCATTCCTCGTTCCACTATCAGACCATGGATGCGTCCTTCCTCATTCTTGGCCCAGACCACAGCGATGTCGCAGAAAGGAGAATTGGAGATCCACATCTTGGCTCCATTCAGCAGATAATGGTCACCCATGTCCTTGTAGTTGGTCACCATACCGGCAGGATTGGAACCGTGATCGGGCTCGGTCAGACCGAAAGAACCGATCCACTCACCGGTGGCCAGTTTAGGGAGATACTTCTGACGCTGTTCTTCTGTACCGTATTTCCAAATAGGGTACATGACCAATGAGCTCTGCACGCTGGATGTGGACCTAAGACCCGAGTCGCAGCGCTCTAGTTCTTGCATGATGAGTCCGTAGGAGATCTGATCCAGACCTGCTCCACCATACTCCACCGGAATATAGGGGCCGAAGCCACCTATCTCTGCTAGCCCTGGGATGACCTGTCTGGGAAAAGTGCCTTTTTCGAAGTATTCTTCGATGATAGGTGACATCTCCTTTTTGACCCAGGCGCGGGCCGTATCTCTCACCAATTTATGCTCATCACTGAGCATCTCATCCATCAGAAAGTAGTCATGTCCTTGGTACTGGTCCGTGCGCATGGGGAATACGATTTTTATAAGCGGTCAAATGTAAGAAAAGCCCGATGCAGACTTCGCTGCAGAATGGCAAGGGGCGTACTTTTGGAACTCCATGTTGGAGGCCTTAGAACGATATCCGACCACGCTCGGTCAACCCTGGATCTTCCTGCTGCTGTTGCTCTGCATGGCACTACTGGCCTATGTGCACAACATGTATCCGGCACGTTTCTTCAAACTCTTCAAATCCACATTCAACGAACGTATGACCCGACAGGTGATGCGAGAGGAGATGGTCTTTTCCCATCGCGCCTCGCTCATCCTCCTTCTGACGAGTGCACTCGCATTTGCGATGTTGATCTGGCTCATTGCGGGATATTTCATGGAGACATCGGTTCCCGATCTTCGATTGTATTGGATACTGCTGGCAGGAGTATCGGCCTGGGTCATAGGGCGGCAACTCATACGGAGTAGCTTGGAGCAGCTCTTGGATCAAGACTATGGATTGCGTGAGTTCAATTTCGTCTCAGCACTCATTTATAAGGCCATGTGCTTCGGGTTTGTACCACTCGCTTTTCTTTTGGCCTTCTTGGATATGGATGTGATACCGGTCCTTCTGATACTCACGGGGACCTGGTTGTTGCTCGGTATGGGCTTTCGATTCTATCGGGGATGGATGATAGGACGACACTACAAAGCCCCATTTTTTTACACGATCTTGTATCTTTGTGCGCTCGAATTGATACCAACTCTGGTCCTAATACGATTCATACAGTCGCATGTCCAAAATTGAGAAAGAGATTCAAGCTCCGAGCAAGGTAAAGACTATTCTGGTATCCCAACCAGCTCCTCCCAAGGATAAGTCTCCTTATTACGACCTCGAGCGTAAGTATAAGGTCAAAGTGGATTTCAGGCCATTTATCCATGTGGAAGGATTGACCGCTTCAGAATTGCGCAAGCAACGGATCCATATCCTCGAGCATACGGCCGTCATATTCACTTCCCGCCATGCCGTGGATCATTTCTTCCGACTGTGTGAAGAGACGCGTGTCACCGTGCCAGAGACCATGAAGTACTTCTGTATCTCTGAAGCCGTAGCCTACTACATGCAGAACTATGTGGTATACAGGAAGCGGAAGATATTCTTCGGAAAACAGCGCTTTGCCGACCTAGTGGACATTATCAAAAAGCACAAGCAGGAGCGTTTCCTTCTCCCGTGTTCTGATATCTACAAGCCCAGCATGCCTAAGATGCTGGAGGACATCAATGTGCGATTTACGATAGGTATCTTCTACAGAACGGTAGCCAGTGATCTGAGTGATCTAGCGGATATCAAGTATGATATGTTGGTCTTCTTCAGCCCTTCTGGAATCAAGTCCTTGTACAAGAACTTCCCTGGTTTCGAGCAGGACGGTACCCGTATAGCGGCCTTTGGACCCAGTACGGCCAAAGCGATAAGTGAAGCAGGTCTTCGCTTGGATGTGCCAGCGCCTACACCGGAAAGCCCATCGATGACCAAAGCCATCGAAGAGTATATCAAGAAGGTGAATAAGCGCTGAAGCGAGTATTCAGTCTTTCTTTCTCTTGACCTTTTTCACTACGATCCTTCCCTGGTAGCTTGAAGGGTCGCTCTGGTCTATTGCGGCTGCGCTTTCCTTTCCCTTCTTTCTAAGAAAACATCGTTTCTCCTTCTGCAGTATGATGGCCCCTTCTGGATCGGGAGCATTTCGGTGATGAATCATACCATCGTTGATGATCAAGGTGGCTCCCGGCTCGACTATCACATCCGCCTGCTCTGGCAGGTCCAGATCACAGCTTATGGTGAGGGTAGCCCCACTTTTCACGATGATATCCTCATAGGCTCTGAAACTCATAGAGAACTCCGTATCCTCATCGATCACAAAAGGGATCGGACTATAGACCTCCTCGGCCAAGAACTCCCGGATATTGGTCATGCGCAGATTTCGATGGATCTTTCCGAGCTCTGTAGGTTGGAGATAATTGTGAGGTTTTCCATGCCGTTGATTCATGATGCTTTCATCGCATTCGTTGCGTTTGTGATGCTCGTTGGCATGGTTGAGCCCCATGGAGTGTCCCAGCTCATGGGTCATTGTATGGTTGAACGAGCCGCTCATCCAATAGTTGATATGATCGTTCCAGTTCTTGCCTTCAGCGGCATACTCTTTATTGCCCGGAACGATATTCTTCATCCACCAGAACTTGTTGTATGAACCGGCCATATTGATGCGCGATGATCGATCCAATTCTTGATTGCTCGGCAATTCACTACAAGGCGGAGGTGCATCGGGAGGATCCACGCTGCTCTTCTGGACTACCACTTCCTCATAACCTTTAGGCATATTGGGAAGGAAGATGTTTATGGCTCCGGCATATCGTGGATCCTTGTTGATCTCCTCATCCAGTTCATTCAAGAACCAATTGCGCTGATTGGGGCATCCCGAGCCGTTCTCCGCATTCCAGAAGTAGTCATTCTGGACGAAGATGATCTCATTCAACTCGAAACGGATGTAGCTATCTGGAAGGAAATCATCATAGGGGTAGCAATCCGTGTCCTTGGGTTCTTTCAGGTTTCCCCATAGTTTGTTGATGGTCCTCAATGAACCCTTGAGCAGGGCCATGTGCTCCGGGTCATCCGCTTGGAAATTTCCCGAACCGTCACTGCGCTGAGGCACCACATAGTTGATACGCATGGTGAATATGGGGGACTCTTCTGTAGGGATGAATCGTTTATAGTCACGCCAGAGTGCGGAGCTATTGGAACAGTTCTCCTGAGCTGGTGCTTGAGTCATGCTTGTCATACAAGACAGCACGAGGGAAAAGAGAAGGAGCGATCGGTGCATGGGCAAGCCCTATTTTCGTTCGAATATACCATCTACCTTAGCCTCATCTTTGGGAATCCCACGAAAGCATAGACTCAAGAGCCGCAAAAGCATACAACGCTTGTTCTCACACGGTGTGAGACTCAAAGCGTATCCAGTACATCTGCTGTTCTATCTCGAGCCAGATGCAAAGGGATCGGCCGAACTGAGCATTGCTTGCAGTGCACCCCGTAGGATCCACCGTAGAGCGGTGATGCGTAATAGATGGAAAAGACGCCTCAAAGAGGCCATAAGACCACTCATCCCCGATCTGCTCACATCCATGGATCACAGTGGGCATCGATTGGACATGATGCTTATCTATGTAGGGAAAGATGAGCTCACACCTGCTGAGATCCAGATTAAAATAAAGGTACTTTTAGACCGTTTGAAGGAATACACTTACTCCCCTGATACAGATGCGCAGAATCAAGACTTGGCTTAAAGGCCCAAAACGATACCTCGTCATCGCCTTGACGGTATTGACCATTGCTCCAGCAGCTACCATCGGTGATGATTTCTTCGAGATCTCCAAGAACCTGGAGATATTCTCCGATCTCTACAAGAACATCAATCTCTACTATGCTGATGAGACCCGACCAGGCTCATTGATGAAGACAGGTATAGATGCGATGCTCAATTCACTGGACCCATATACGACCTATATCCCAGAGTCCAAGATGGAGGATTATCGCTTCATGACCACGGGACAGTACGGAGGCATAGGGTCGCTCATCCGTACCATCGATGGGCAGGTGTATATCTCAGAACCCTATGAAGGATTTCCAGCACACAAGAATGGGCTACAGGCCGGTGACCGATTGATACGGATCGATGGGGAAGAGGTACAGGACAAATCCCAAGAAGAGATAAGCGAAGCCCTCAAAGGGTCGCCCGGAAGTAAGGTGGAAATCGAAGTACTGCGATACGATGAAGAGCCGATGACCTTCGATGTAGAGCGCGAAGAGATCAAGATACCCGATGTCCCCTATAGCGGATTGATAGCAGAGAAGACCGGATATATCAAGCTCAACGGATTCACACGTACGGCCAGTAAAGAGGTCAGAGAAGCTTTTAGCGCGCTGGAAGAACAAGGGATGGAAAAGGTCGTTTTGGATCTGCGTGGCAATGGAGGGGGTCTACTTCAAGAAGCCGTCAACATCGTCAACTTTTTTGTGCCTAGAGGAACAGAGGTCGTCAGTACCAAAGGAAAGATCGAGCAATGGGATAGAGTGCACAAAGCGCTCAATGAGCCTTTGACCTTGGATATGCCAGTGGCTGTACTCATCGATGGCAACTCCGCATCGGCCAGTGAGATCGTGAGTGGGACCCTTCAGGACCTGGATAGGGCCATCGTGGTGGGGGAGACCTCATTTGGTAAGGGGTTGGTGCAGCAGACCAAGGATATCGCCTATGGTTCTAAGCTGAAGATCACAGTTGCTAAATACTACACCCCTTCCGGGAGATGCATCCAGAAGCTGGACTATTTCCATAAGGTAGATGGGCAGGTTGCCGCAGTACCTGATTCACTGATCAAGGAATTCAGGACCAAGAATGGAAGACCGGTCTTCGATGGAAAGGGGATCAGCCCAGATGTGGAAGTCGACAATGAACTCATGGGGAAGGTCATCGGTGGATTGTTCAGAGGGAACTACTTCTTCAAATACGCCAATGTGTATGCCCGATCGCATGATGCCATCACTGAGGCAGACGCCTTCAAATTATCGGACGAGGAGTACGATGAGTTCATCGCTTGGATGGCAGACAAGGAGCTGGAGTATACCACAGAGACACAGAATCGACTGGAACAGCTGGTAGAAAAGGCCAAGGAGGAAAAATACTACAGCGATGCCGCTGAGATGTTAGAGACTCTATCCACGGAGCTGAACCCGGATCCCCAGGAAGATCTGATGCGCTTCAAAGATCAAGTCAAGTATATTCTCGAGAGCGAGATCATCGCACGCTACCACTTCCAGGATGGGCGCATCATCCATGGCCTTAATGATGACCCGGTCATCGAATCGGCTTTGGAGAATCTGGACCAAGAGAAATACAGCTCCATTCTCGCGGGTTGATTTGGTATTTCTGAGAAAAGTACTCGAAGAGCGTTGGCTCCTGTACATAGGTCTTGCTGCCTTGGCCATAGGCCTTCCCCTCAGCCGTAGTCTGGTGAGTATTGCTCCTGGGATACTCATCGGAGCGTGGTTCTTCGATGGGCTCTACAGGCAGGATTTCACATCCAAATGGCAATTGTTCATCAAAGACAAGCGTGCGTGGTCCATCTCCTTGATATTTCTGGTGTATCTCCTTTGGGGATTCTTGGCAGAGAACGACTCACAAGCCGTCAAACTGATACTGGATAAGCTCCCACTCCTCTTTATCCCATTGACCCTTTCCGGGCTTCCCTTGAAGCGTCAAAAGGACATGCATACGCTGCTCTATCTCCACATCGCGGCCCTCGTCCTCTCCACGTGCCTCAGCACTATCTCATGGATCCAGAGTCCGCAGATGGGGGAGATACGTGACCATGTGCTCTTTGTGAACCATATACGCTTATCTCTGATGATCGTGCTGGCCGTGGTCCTTGTCTGGGCAATGCCCCGGTTGCTATCCAACCGTATTGTCAAAGTCATTCTCACGGTATGGTTCCTGGTCTTCGTTTACTACTTCCAACTGGCTACCGGCTTTGTCCTTTTGTGCGTATGGTCGGTCATATGGGCGTTATATGCCATCCGGCAGAAAGGGATCATGCGTATGGCCGGATTCCTGGTATTGGCCCTCTTGATGGTAGGAGCTGGCATGACCTGGAAGATCATGGAGAGTCAATTCTCCAAACCCCAGGTCGGAACTTTGAAGGAGTTCACCCAAGGAGGCAAACGCTATTACCATGACCGCGACAATCTGCAAACAGAGAATGGACACTATGTCTGGCATCACATCTGTAAGGATGAATTGATTCCCGCTTGGAATGAACGGAGTGAGATGGACATTCCTGATCATGCCGATCTCGGTGATCTGAAGGTGGGACGCTTGATACGCTATATGACCTCCAAAGGACTGCCTAAGGATGCAGAAGGAGTACGGCAATTGACTGATGAGGACATTGCTGCAATAGAACAAGGAAGCACATCGGTGGTCGAGCCGCATAGCAGCGGCATCTTGGCCAGACTTGAGGCCATCTGCTATGAAGTGGACGCATATCGCTATGGAGGGGATCCGAGTTGGAGCTCGGTGACCGTGAAGTTGGAATACTGGAAAGCGGGAGTTCATATTCTGAAAGAGAATCCCTGGCTAGGTACAGGCGTAGGCGATGTCCGGGATGAATTCCATGCATACTTTGCCGATCAAGATCGACTCGCTCAAGAAGCCTGGGACAAGACCCATAATCAATATCTCACATGGTGGCTGACCTTCGGGATCCCCATGGGGACAGTTGTTCTCATCCTTTTTCTTGCACCCATCACGTGGGCGAGAGGTATCGGAAACACATCCCTAGTGTTCTGTTATCTCATTTTCTTGATGAGCTTTCTCACGGAGGATACCATGGAAAACCAATTGGGGCTCAATCTCTTCCTTCTCTACTTTGTCTTGCTAGGCAAAGCTGAAAGCACTTCTTCATAGACGGCCAAGGTCTGTTGAGCAACGGTCTGCTTGGTGAATTGCTGCAAATGCTCTGTGGCACCGATCCGCAGTCTCTCTTTCAGGTCTGTATCATCCAACAGTCTTTTCACTGAGAAGGCCAAGCATTGATCGTCCTTGATAGGGCAGAGTAGTCCGGTCTGTTCATGGATTACGATCTCCGGTATGCCTCCTGCAGCGGTTGCTATCACCGGTGTTCCGGCCGCAAATGCATCGAGGATACTGGTGCCGAGGCCTTCTGTTTCGCTGCTGATCAAAAAGAGGTCCAACCCTGCCAGTACAGCTGGGATATCTTGAAGGAATCCGGTCATGGTCACATGGGACTGCAGACCCGAGCGGGAGATCTCACTTTCTATCATGCTGCGTTCATCCCCCTCACCGATGATAAAGAAATGGACGGGTAGCCCGGAGTCCACACAGCGTTCTGCAGTGCGAATGAAGGTCCGGTAATCCTTATGTGGAGCCAAAGCCGCCACATTTCCGATGAGCATACGATTCCTAGGAATATCGTACTGTTCATGAAGGCTTTTTGGCTTCAGATGCTCGAAGCGGCTCAGGTCGATTCCGGAATGAATGGTCGATACCCGCTCTGGGTCCGAAACTTTTTCCAGAACGAGCGCACGTATAGCGTCAGAAACGCAGAGGATGTGCTTGATCTGGGAAAGTCCATATTTCCAACGAGACCATGGATTGTTCTTCAGCGGGAAATCCACCCTGCGACTGAGGATGGCCGGTGTTCGCACCCCGAGTAATGTGGATAGCGCAAAGACCCCATGTCCTTTTCCAGAGTGGATATGGATCAAGTCGATTCTCGAATCCCGTATGTATGAGCGGAGCTTCCATGCAGAATAGAGATCGAATGAGTTCTTGAACGGAGCCGTCCGATACGGAATGGATTGTTCCTCACACCAATTCTGGAAAGCGCTGTCACTCTTGCAAAGCACTTCCACCGCTTGACCTCGAGACATGGACTCTTGAATGAGGTAAGCGATCTGCTGTTCTCCACCTCTCCACGTGGCCTCGCTGCTGATGTGGAGTATCCTCATATCCTCAGCCGGTAAAAGTGAATCTCCGTTTGATGCGGGGCGGTATGGAAGTCAAGACTTCATAAGGAATGGTGCCCATGCGTTCAGCGATTTCTTCAAGGGGCATATTCGGCCCAAGTATCTCTACTTCATCACCTGGATTCACATCCGATTCACCGATATCCACCATGCTCATATCCATACAGATGTTGCCGATAAAGGGGCATGCCTTTCCATGAATGTAGACGGCTCCGACCCCATTGCCCAGTGTGCGGGAAAGGCCATCGGCATAGCCTACGGGTATGATGGCGATCCGGGTATCTGCCTGCAGATGGAGTTCTCCGCCATAGCCTATGGTCTCCCCTTGGACTACCCGTTTCACCTGATTGATGTGGGTATGCCATGAAAGCACAGGAAGTAGATCAGCAGCCAGTGATTCATCAGCCGTATGGCCATATAATCCGATTCCCAGCCGGACCATGTCCAGATGCGCCTCGGGCAGACGGCTGATAGCAGCGGAATTGGCGATGTGGAACATGACCGGGTAGTCGATCAGATCACTGACCCTCTGTTGGATCCCGGTGAATGTATCAAGTTGACTCCGGGCAGAGCTCAGATCATCAGCATCACTGGCGTAGAGGTGTGAGAACACCGATTGCAGGCGGACAGCAGCACTTTTCTTGACTTGATCTAGGGCCGTTTCGAGTTCATGTGGATCAATGCCTAATCGATGCATTCCGGTGTCCACTTTCAGGTGCACAGGGTAATCAGTCAATCCTTGGGCGGCTACAAATTGGATAAAAGAAGCGATCATCTCTAGGCTGAAGAGCTCGGGTTCGATACGGTGTTCGATGATCGTGCTGAATTCTGAGCTCGCAGAATTCATGACCATGATGGGCAGTTGAACGCCAGAATTCCTTAGAGAAACGGCCTCATCCACATAGGCCACCGCGAGATAGTCCACCTGGTGATACTCCAATATTCGAGCTACCTCGGATTCCCCACTTCCGTAAGCAAATGCTTTGACCATGGCCATCACCTGGGTTCCGGGTTTGAGAAGTGATCGGAATACATTGAGATTGTGTACCAGTGAGTGGAGGTTGACATGGAGTATGGTCTGATGGGATTGCTCCTGTAGCAAGGATTGCAATCGGATGAGCTCGGGACTCCATTCACCCATGAGCAATATGCCGGTATCGGGCTGTATCAGCTCTTCCATCCGATCCTTGAATCCGCTAACATCACCTATACTGATGCTGGTGGGAAGCACAGCACCTAATTTCTCCCAACCAGTCCCGATCAAAACGGTCCGGCAATCCTTCAACTCGGAACGGAGCTCTGCTATCCGCTGATCGTTGTCCAACTTTCCTCCGCTCGTATTGCAAAGAAGGACCAAGAGGTCTTTGGCCTTGCTCAGACTGGAGAGCTGCTCTTTGGCTGTGCGCAAGGCAGGACCATCGAATGATCGGATATCGGTCAATAGACCGCGTCCCTTGAAACTGCTGAGGAATATGGATCGATCAGGGGAGAGATGATAACTGTGAATGCGTTCTTCGACCTGATCGGCACTCAATCCCAGAATGTGACATACAGTGATAGTTGTCATCAGATTCTGAAAGACTCTTTCTGAACTGTCCTGGATCTGCAAGACTTTGCTTGCTCCGCCAGTGCAGTAGGTCAGCTCGATTCCCGATCGGTCCTTTTTCAAGTCAACGATGTGGATGAAGGCATCTGCCGTTCTTCCCCAATGAGCGAGCTCCACATCGGATCTTCCAAATCGTTCCATCACGGCTTGATGAATGGACTCAACATCCCTTGGGTAGATGATGATACTTGATTCAGTAAAGAGATCCAGCTTCTCCTGGAGCTTCTCTTGACGGTCGGAAAAGCCACGGTCATGTGCTGCCCCGATCCCCGTCAGTATACCGATGTCAGGGCGTATCATACGGGCCAGTCTCTCCATTTCTCCCGGACGAGAGATTCCTGCCTCGAGTATGGCCAGATCATGATCTGATTCCATATCCATGATAGATAGGGGTACGCCTGTTTGAGAATTGTAGCTTTTGGGGGATCTCACGATCTGGAAATCCCGTTGCAGGATACTGGCCAATAGTTCTTTGACTGATGTCTTTCCATAACTACCTGTGATACCGATCACAGGATAGTTGCAGGAGGAGCGGTGATGGGCTGCCAGGGTCTGGAAGGCGCTCAGGGTGTCAGCAACGACCAGCTGTGAGCAGTTTTCAGGAAGGGGCATCTTGCGCTGGACCAAGAATGCCTGTACACCTGAATCGATGGCTTGCTGTATGAAGTCATGCCCATCATGCCGTGGACCCACTAGGGCGATGAAGAGACTGTTGCGGGCCGAGTGCAACCTCCTGCTATCCGTGACGAAATGATCGACCTCTCGATCCTCACCTAAGTGTTCTCCTTGACAGATGGATGCGATCTCTGTGAGGGAATAGATCATTCGCTCGGAGAGTCTTCTTTGCTGTGCGCATTGTAGCAGGTCCTGCAAAGTGGAGCATAATTATCCTGTTGACCGAGGACCACTTGTTCATCCTGATCGGTAGTACGATAGCTATATACGGCCGATCCCCCGCACTCCATACAGATGGCATGCACCTTGGTCACATGTTCTGCCCGTGCGAGTAATTCTGGGATAGGACCAAAGGGTTTACCCGAGAAGTCCATATCCAAGCCCGCTACGATCACACGTATTCCTTGATTGGCCATGGCATCGCATACATCGGGCAGCATCTCATCGAAGAATTGAGCCTCATCGACTCCAACTACATCGAATTCTTTGATCTTGAGAAGAATATCCCTTGAATGATCCACCGCAACGGAGGGGATGCTATTCTTATCGTGACTCACAACTTCGGTATCGTCATAGCGTGTATCCACTGTAGGCTTGAATATCTCCACACGCTGCCCAGCGATCTGGGATCGTCTGAGTCGCCTGAGCAATTCCTCGGTCTTACCGGAGAACATACTCCCGCAAATGACCTCTATCCAGCCTCTTTTCGGCCCTCTTTTTGTAGTGTCGTCCAAGAACATACGGTCGGTCAATCCCTTGAGTGATGTTGACCAAGAGCCGAAATTATTCAAATTTGACCCCTGTTTCTATTTGAGATGAATAAAGAACAAGCATTCGAGAGTATTCAAACGTTGCGCGAACGTGTCGATCGCTACCTATCCAAGCTCTCTGACGGGGATTGTACCTTACATGAAATGGATGCGCTCTTGGCCGATCTACGTGAATTGGAAGAGCGCACTGTCATTATTCGGTATAAGGCCATGGAGACTCTGACCACTCGACCGGAAGCTGTTGAGGAACAGGAGGGTCATGAAGAGGCTCAGGAGGCACGAGAACCCGAACCGGCTATGCTTTCAGAGGCAGAGGAGGAGAATGATCAAGCGGGGAATCAGATCTCCTTGATCGACAGTATCGAAGAATTGAGTCGGGATGTCTCTATAAATGAGAATCACTCAGAGCACCAACAGGTGACATTGGCTGAGAAACTGGAAGTCTCTAATATAGACTCGATCTCCAAAGCTTTGAGTATCAACCTCAAAGTCGGTCTAGTGGATCAGATCTTCGGTGGAGACGATGAGGCCTTCAAACGCACGATCGAGCATATGGACCAAGCCGAAGACCTGGATGCAGCCTGGCAGGTGATCGCCCAGAGTGGGGCCAAAGGCTATGCTGAGGACCATCCTCTGATCGTGGATCTGAAGGAGCTGACAGAACGGAAGTATAGATGAGGGCCTTACTGCTGATATCTTGCTTGGTGGCTTTTTCTCTGGGAAATGGGCAGGATATCTCCTACGTTAAAGAGCAGGCAGAGATCCTCTCCTCAGCACGCATGAAGGGCAGAGGGTATGTGGACAGGGGACTCGATCGGGCAGCCCAGCACATCGCAGCAGAATTCAAGAATCTCGGGCTGAAGCCTTATGGGAAACATTATTTCCAGGAATTCGATCATAAGGTCAACACCTTTCCTGGCAAGATGGAACTGACCATCGATAGTCAAGAGATGCAACCTGGAGCTGACTTCATTGTGGACCCGGCCTCTCCTTTGTTTGCCGGGAGACTCAGAGCTCAGGTCTACGATGGGAACAACCTACAGACCCTCCCTTCATTGGAAGTGCTCCAAGAAGAATGCGAGAATTGCCTCATCGTTTTGGATATGCAGGATGTCGAAGAGAAAGAAGTGCTTAAAGAAGCCCGGCAACTTAAATATCTCCTCAGCGATTTCGCACCCGTCATTTGGCTGAAGGACGAGAAGCGCACTTGGGGAGTCAGTAACCAACAGCTCGAATACCCCATCATCGAATGTGCCTCGAATCTGCTGGTCGATGGCAGTCTGGTCGAGATCAAGATAGAAGCGGTCTTCGAGTCATCGTTCACTTCCAAAAATGTCATCGGATATATTCCGGGCAGCAAGTATCCTGATTCATTGATCGCCTTTACTGCCCATTATGATCACCTCGGAATGATGGGGGATGATGCCTGCTTCTTTGGGGCCAATGACAATGCTTCTGGAACGGCATATATCCTCAGTTTGGCCAAGCACTACATGGATTATCCACCGGAATGCACCTTGGCATTCATTGCTTTTGCAGGAGAAGAAGCCGGTCTGGTAGGTTCTCGATATTTCGTGGAGAATCCGCTGTTCCCTCTCGAGAATCTGAAGTTTGTGATCAATCTGGACCTCATGGGTTCTGGAGTAGAGGGTATCACCGTGGTCAATGCTCGGTCCCAGACCAGGGAATTCGACCTATTGGAAACCCTGAATCGAACACATGATCTACTTCCTCAGATAAAGGCTAGGGGACAGGCACCGAATAGCGATCACTACTACTTCTCAGAGGCCGGAGTTCCAGCCATATTTATCTACGCTCTGGGAGGTTCTACCGCCTATCATGACATTTATGATGTCAGTAGCAATCTCACTTTTGAAGAATACAATGATATCTTCAAGCTTCTCACCCTCTTCGTTAATAAGCTCTGAGCTGTGCTCTACATTGTCCCTACGCCTATTGGAAATCTCGCGGATATCACACTGCGGGCCATTGATATTCTAAAGAAGGTCGACTTGATTCTGGCCGAGGATACGCGCACCAGTGCCAAACTTTTGCAGCATCACGGCATCGAGACTTCCATGCGGCCTTTTCATCAGCATAATGAGCACAAGGTGCTTGAGGACATCATTGCTCAGATGGAATCGGGCAACACACTGGCTTTGATATCCGATGCAGGTACTCCCGGCATCTCCGACCCGGGATTCCTCTTGGTGCGGGCCTGTGTGGAGCAAGGAATTGCTGTAGAGACGCTTCCAGGTGCTACGGCCTTTGTACCGGCACTGGTGAACTCAGGATTCCCTACAGACAGATTCGTTTATGAGGGATTCCTTCCTCAAAAGAAAGGCCGCCAGACGCGACTCAAGGAGATTGCCGAAGAACAGCGCACCGTGGTCCTCTATGAATCGCCCCACCGGATAGTCCGTCTGCTCAAGGAATTGTCAGAGGTATTATCAGAAGGCAGAAAAGTCTCTGTATCCAGGGAGCTGAGCAAGATCCATGAAGAGACCTTAAGAGGATTGCCAGCTCAACTGCAAGAGCATTTCGAGGCTCATCCGCCCAAAGGTGAGTTCGTGGTGGTAGTGGATGCCATCAAAAGAAAAAAGGCCTCTTGATCAAGAGGCCTTCTTCAATTTCATCGATACGATTCGATCAATTCTGGAAATTCAGTTTGAAGACCCCTTCAGTGACCATCACACTCTCACCGGTGAACTCATCGAAGAGCACACCTGAGAAGGTGCCTTCCAGCAATCCACCGGGTTGTACGTTGGGCGGAGGAAGAGGGGCAGTGTATTGACAGGTAGTGATCTCTACTGTGATACCTACTGGGTCGGATTC
This sequence comes from Flavobacteriales bacterium, assembly GCA_013001705.1. Taxonomy (NCBI): domain Bacteria; kingdom Pseudomonadati; phylum Bacteroidota; class Flavobacteriia; order Flavobacteriales; species Flavobacteriales bacterium. Next base: position 4,068 of record JABDLZ010000232.1, on the reverse strand, counting down.
GGCTGTATACTGCTGACCAGTCACATCGGTGAACGTGCAGGTGTTAGGTGTGCCGGTGAGGTCGGTATTGTTGATCACATAGGTACCAGTGTTGAAGCCGTTCGGGCTTTCATCTATATCTTTCAAGAAGAAGGCCAGCGGGTGATTGGCCCCTCCACCGAAGTTTATCAGATCGACCGTACTGGTAGGAGGTGTGGCCGGTGTACGGGTGGCCGACAATGAGGTAAAGAGGCTTTCATAGAACTCCCCATCGATGAGATAGGTGATATACCCGGTGGTCTCATCCCCACAGGGGCCACAATCCGGACCACCACAATCGGTATCGGTCTCGAATCCATTCTGAATACCATCATTACACAGGGTCTGACAGGGAGGACATGCTGAGGCTCCATCTGTTCCGTCATAGCAATCGATACCGGTCTCATATCCGTTCTGGATTCCGTCTGAGCAGAGCACAGGATCCACACATTGAGGACAATCGATACCACCGCAGTCTATGGCGATCTCGTTCCCATTCAATATACCATCTCCACAGAGTAGGGCACAGGGAGGGCAGTTACATCCACCACAATCAATGGCCGTCTCACTCTGGGTCGGATTGTTAGGGAATTGATCCTGGATACCATTGGTACAGTGAGCTGCTTGACAGGTAGGGCATACTCCACCGCAATCTATGCAAGGGCCTTCGAGTCCATTGAGCAATCCATCATCACATAGCTGGTCACATGGGGGACACTCGGTCGTTGGATCTTCATCACAGTCGATGGTCAAGTAGATGACACCACCGAGGGTGATCTGCTCCCCGTCATCATGCACTCCGTTCTCACAGGTAGGACAGATGGGGCAATCACTATTGGAACCCACTTCTCCAGGTCCGAGACCATCGAATTTGCAATCCACCCAGTTCTCACTGACGGTTGGGTCAAAAGGATTGGTGTCCTGTACCCCATTCTCACAGCAGAGTAGTCCGAGTTCGGCACATGGCCCACCACAGTCTATCCCTACTTCTTGCCATCCATCTACATAATCCAGTATGCCGTTATCACAACTGGGTGGACAGGGGTCACAATTGGGACCTCCACAATCGATGGCCGTCTCTTCTTGATTCAGGATTCCATCCTGGCAGGAAGGTTCGATTCGATTATCCTCATTGTAGCAGGAATAGGCCAGAACGATGACCGATAAGGCCATCAGGCCATTCTGTAGGATTCTTCTCATGGTACTCATTCTAAGTGCTGACTTGCAGAGCAATGGACAAATATATCATCTTGACCAAGTACTGACAATGGGAAAGGACTTCTTGCACCACGATAAAAAAGGGACATGGATAGGATTGCATTCACAGGTGATTTCTCCACATTGACAATACCTTTGACCCATGCAAGAGTCGATGATCGCCAATTATATCAATGGAGAACTGGTCCCACCGAAAGGCGGCAAGTACCTCGATAATTTCGAGCCTGCTACCGGAAATGTGTACTCGCAGATACCGGATTCGGATGAGGAGGATATAGAAATGGCAGTGGCTGCAGCCAAAACCGCCTATGACTCATGGAGCAGCACCCCCAAACAGGAGCGTAGCAGGATCATATTGCGGATCGCTCAGCTGATAGAGGAGAGAAGTGAAGAATTGGCCCAGGCAGAGTCTAGAGATAATGGCAAGCCCCTTTGGTTGGCACGGAAAGTGGATATTCCACGAGCAGCTTCCAATATGCATTTCTACGGGACAGCCATTCTGCACTATGCCTCTTCAGCACATGCGATGGAAGGACATGCTGTCAACTACACTTTGCGAAGTCCACTGGGAGTTGTCGCGTGTATATCGCCTTGGAACCTCCCGCTCTATCTCTTCACATGGAAGATCGCACCAGCACTGGCAGCAGGTAATTGTGTGATTGCCAAACCTTCTGAAGTGACGCCTTACAGCGCCTATCTATTCTCCCAGATATGTATCGAAGCGGGATTGCCTTCTGGGGTACTCAATATCGTTCACGGACTGGGAGCCAAGACCGGAGGCGTACTCTCAGGGCATCCCGATGTAAAGGCCATCAGTTTCACGGGTGGCACCAGTACAGGCGAAACGATCGCTCGGACGGCCGCACCCCTGTTCAAGAAACTCTCTCTGGAACTCGGAGGAAAGAACCCCAATATCATCTTCGAGGACTGTGATTTTGATGAAATGCTCAAGACCACCATGCGGTCATCCTTTGCAAACCAAGGACAGATCTGTCTGTGTGGAAGTAGGATCCTCGTGCAGAAAGGCATCTATGAGCGATTCAAAAAGGAATTTGTAGAACGCACCGAAGCTTTGAAGGTGGGGCCCCCCGTAGATCCAGAATCCAAGATGGGAGCCATGGTGAGCAAAGCCCATCTGGAAAAGGTATTGGCATATGTAGAGTTGGCCAAAGAAGAAGGCGGCACTATCTTGACTGGAGGGGATCGAGTGAGACTTTCAGGAGAACTTGCAGAAGGATGGTATATGCGCCCAACGATCATCGAAGGTCTGGACCAATCCTGTAGGACCAATCAAGAAGAGATCTTCGGACCGGTGGTCACGATCATGCCATTCGATACAGAAGAGGATGCTTTGCAAGCGGCCAATGCCACACGCTACGGATTGTCTGCCACTGTTTGGACCAGCGATTTGCAAAAAGCACATCGTATGGCCCAAGAGATCGAGGCGGGTATCGTCTGGATCAATACCTGGTTGTTGCGTGATCTTCGCACCCCTTTCGGAGGAGTCAAAGACTCAGGCGTGGGCCGTGAAGGTGGCTTCGATGCTTTGGATTTCTTCACAGAACCAAAGAATGTCTGCATCAAGCTCTGAGGCTTTCTCCATTGTTCCGTTCAGCTTCTTGTAGCGATTTCATCCCGTTGGTAAAGAACCAAGCAAAACGGTCATTGAACCACTCTTCAGCGCGCTGTATGAATTCGATTAATCTCATGATCTTGTGGTTTGTGTTCACTTATATAGACGTCTTTTTATGTCAAAACATTGCATGAAGAGCCATCAAGAGCATGTAGTCGATCACATTCCTATCGATAGTTTGAGGGAGCATCCATAAGCAAGTACTTTTGCAAGCCTTGATGAAATCTACGATGGAATCCTTGATTCAGGACATGATACAGGCGGGAGTGCCAGAGGACTTGGCCTATGAGCAGTGCAGACTCATAGAAAGGGGAGTGCGCTACGTGGATCTCTTTTCATCGGCATCGATCCAGAATGGGATATCCAAGCTGGACGCTGCCCAAGTAGATGTTCTCGCAGAGAGCTATGACCAGCGTTCTCAAGAGGTGACCGTCCTGAAGTTCGTACCCGCATCCGGAGCGGCCACACGCATGTTCAAGGACTTGATCAGTGAATGGAAGACCGGAGAACCCAACCCTGGTTCCGATCTGTTTTTCGAGCAATTGAGCGACATCCCATTTGCTCATCTCTTGGATATCGCAGCTGCTAGGGAAGAGATCCTGGAACAGTTGCTGAGCACAGAGCGCTTGGACATGGACAACCGACCCAAAGGAAGCATTCTCTTCCATAGGTATCCAGACGAGGTCCGTACGGCTTTTGAAGAACACTTGGTCGAAGGGGTGGAATATGCCTCATCTGGAGGAAAGGTCCACCTGCACTTCACTCTATCCCCAGATCACATAGAGGATGTGAAGAGCAGTTTGCATGCCTGGGCAAAAGACTACGCTGAGCGATTGGATTGTACCTACGATCTCCAATTTTCCATACAGCTTCCGTTTACAGATACGGTTCCCTTCGATCTTCAAGGACGCCCTTTGATGAACGGAGAGCGGGTCCTGACCCGACCTGGGGGACATGGTTCCTTGATATACAATCTGAACAAGCTGGATGCGGACATGATATTCATCAAGAATATCGACAATGTAGTCCCGGACAAGCACCGAGGAGACACTGTGCGTTACAAGAAAGCGCTTGCCGGAATGCTCATAGAGGCCAGAAAAGAGGCCAGAGGGATGATCAGTGACCTCAAGGCCAGCGATGACGAAGCTACCCGGGCACGTGCTATCCATTTTCTGGAGCGGATGGGGCTGAAACTGGAG
>JABDLZ010000231.1 GCA_013001705.1 Flavobacteriales bacterium | reverse complement strand
GTACACAGGCTGTGTGCATATCTGCGTAGAATGGCCCTGAATAATAGCGCTTCAACAAGCGATACACCGGATTGCTGGGCTCTTTGACGCAGTAGTGCGAAATACCGTAGGCATCCGGTCCAGGATCGACCTCGCGACTGGCCATGTCTACCGGTACGCCCGATGGATTGCTCGTGACCATGGAGACCTCGAATCCGGCTTGTGCGAGAGAGCGCGCCTGCTTGTGATAGATACGGTCATCCTTGGTGCTGTGCTGTACTGCGACCATACATATGCTTCGAGCGCCTTTCATCGCTGGCCAAGATAGGTCATGGATATATACCCTCCAGCGAGTTCTCCTTCTGAGTAGAATGCGTACTTTGAAACTTCGAAAATCATTCAATCTAAAGCCATGTCCGGAATAATTCTGATACCCATACTCCTTCTCCTGTTCTTCTCCTTTTTCGTGGTCAAACAACAGACCGCAGCGATCATCGAACGATTTGGGAAATTCCAGAGCATACGGAGTGCCGGACTACAGATGAAGATTCCGGTCATAGACAAGATCTCAGGGCGTGTCAGCCTGAAGATCCAGCAGTTGGATGTTCTGGTAGAGACCAAGACCAAGGATGATGTATTCGTCCGTCTGAAAGTCTCAGTCCAGTATCTCGTTCTGAAGGAGAAGGTATTCGATGCCTTCTATCGTTTGGAGAGCCCACACGACCAGATCACCTCGTATGTATTCGATGTGATACGTGCTGAAGTGCCCAAGATGAAGTTGGATGATGTTTTTGAACGTAAGGATGATATCGCTATCGCTATCAGACGTGAGCTTTCCACTGCTATGGAGGAATATGGCTATGGGATCATCAAAGCACTGGTCACCGATATCGACCCAGCTCCCGAGGTGAAGGTCGCTATGAACCGGATCAATGCTGCGGAACGTGAGAAGGTGGCTGCGCAGTATGAAGGAGATGCCGAGCGCATCAAGATAGTAGAGAAAGCACGGGCCGAGGCAGAGAGCAAGCGTCTGCAAGGTCAAGGTATTGCCGATCAGAGAAGGGAGATCGCCAAGGGTCTAGAAGACTCTGTGGAAGTCCTCAACAAGGCAGGGATCAATGCGCAAGAGGCATCTGCACTCATTGTCATCACCCAGCACTACGATACGCTCCAGAGTATGGGAGAGACATCCAATAGCAATCTGATCATGTTGCCCAACGCACCGAGTACGGCCAGTGATATGATGACTCAACTGATAGCCTCATTCTCAGCGGTGCAGAGCGCTTCAAGGAATAACGATTGATACATAGATCACTCCGGTAAAGGAGTCTCCAAGGGAAGGATCCATTCTGAGTGAAAGAAGATCGGGCGTGGAACCGATGTCAGATCGATTTCCGGGTCGGTGAATTGCTGATATGGACGCCCATTGAGTTTGGCCTTTAGGTCGGCAAAGACTGCCACATCGATGCCGCGTTCTGCGAAGTCCTCTTGAATGATACGGGCAAATTGCCAGATAAGATAGGGTCTGACGATCGCCTTATTCCATTGCCAGCGATCCATATAGTCCTTTCCCTTGATTCGATAGACTTCTCCGGTCTGTCTATCCACCGCTCGGAATACCCCTTTGCCGCGTTTCGTTCTTAGTTTCATATGCCAGGCAAATCGATGCCCCTCTTCGGTCCAGCTGACATTGCCCGGGTAGAGGTGGTGCCTGAAGGGCAGAAATATGTGCAATAGGAGCCAAGCGCATAGAAGTACTGTGATGGTCTTCTGAGTACGTATGGAAGGAGCATGGAGAGCGAGCGGCCTTCCAGCTACAGCCTTCTGATTGAGAAACTTCAGTTTTGCAAGGAATCTACGCGGCCAATCCGGTCTGAAGAAGATGGTCGAAGCCCCGATCATGAACCATGGGAAGATGCCGATCTGGAAGAATTGCGAATTCATCAGATGGAACAGCGTGATGAAGATGAAAGCTGGAAGGCGTGTGCGCTTGTATATCAATGCCGGAACAATGAGTAGATCCAACAAGAGCCCGGAATAGGAGAGGAGGAGGATCATCCATTGCTCATCCAGAAAAGGGCCGATCAAGGGTATGTCCAGTTCGGGAGAGAGCCAGATATCCAAGGGCTTGCCTCTGAACCAATCGGGATTGATCTTGGCCACTCCGCCAAAGAAGTATGGAATCGCTATCATGGCCTGGATGAGGTATAGGACCCAGGCATGTACATGACTTGAAGCTTTCTGTGGCCTTCTCTTCGCATCCAATGACCATTCCTTTTCCAAGGGCAGGAAACAATTGACAAAGCCCAATAGACAGACCAGATAGAAGTGATTCATATACCGTGTCTGCTCTAGAAGGAAAGTATAGCTGAATACCAAAAAGAACAGGATCGAACTCAGTCTGTAACGGTAGCCTACTATGATGAAGATGGAGAGTATCCCCATCAGGTAGAAAACATAGTACATCGTCTCACCCGGCAGCGGCTTGACGAAGTCAAATGGCCAGTACGTGAAATTGTTGGCGGGTTCTATCCAGTATCGACTGATCCAGTCGTACTTGAAGTAGCGGTAGACCTCATAGAGCATGATGATTCCGAACCATATACGATAGACTACGGAAGATGCTATGTCCACCGGTCTGAAAAAGGCTTTTTGGAGATCGGATATCTTCAATTCCCTTGGGGATTGTTCATTGAATAGCACCAAAATAAGGATACGAGGAAACCGCTCAAATGTTCAGACTATAGACACCTATGCATGAATCAATCGGAATACAGCTTCATTGCTCGGAGAATATAAATAAGAAAGCCCGGCAAATATGCCAGGCTTCTTGTCTCTTGAGGGTGGAAGATGGGACTCGAACCCACGACCTCCTGAACCACAATCAGGCGTTCTAACCAACTGAACTACAACCACCATTTTCCCATTTCTAAGAACGGGGATGCAAATATAGAATGTAATCGCTTTATAGAGCTATCACGTACGATCACTCATAGGTACGTAGTCGCGCTCATTGGCACCAATATAGATCTGGCGAGGGCGACCGATCGGGTCCCTTCTCTCGATCATCTCTTTCCATTGGGCAATCCACCCAGGAAGCCTTCCTATTGCGAACATCACCGTGAACATCTCAGTGGGGATACCCAGTGCTTTATATATGATACCTGAGTAGAAATCCACATTCGGATAGAGACCTCTTTCTACGAAATACTCGTCTTGCAGAGCTACTGCTTCCAATTTCTTCGCTAGATCCAGGATAGGGTCATCCACACCCAGTTTATCTAGGACATTATCGCAAGCCACCTTGATGATCTTAGCACGTGGGTCGAAATTCTTGTAGACACGGTGACCAAAGCCCATTAGACGGAAGCTATCGCTCTTGTCCTTGGCCTTGTCCACCCACTTCTGCATATCTCCACCATCGGCTTTGATCATTTCCAGCATCTCGATCACCGCTTGGTTGGCTCCTCCATGAAGAGGCCCCCATAGGGCAGCGACACCGGCCGAGATAGAGGAATATAGATTGGCCTGTGATGATCCTACGATCCGCACGGTCGAAGCAGAGCAATTCTGCTCGTGGTCGGCATGAAGGATAAGGAGTTTGTTCAGAGCATCAGCAATCACAGGATCGACCTCATACTCCTCGGTAGGTAGACCGAACATCATGTAGAGGAAATTATCTACATAGTTCAAATCGTTCTTGGGGTACATGGTCGGCTGACCTTTTGCAAACTTGTAGGCCATAGCCGCCAGAGTAGGTAGCTTGGCTATAAGCCGGTGCATGGTCAACTCGATATCCTCCATCGGTCTGTTAGGGCGCTGACTCTCCGGGTAGAAAGTGGACAGCGAACTGATCATGGTAGAGAGGATACCCATCGGGTGAGCCCCAGTAGGGAAGGCTTCGAAGAATCTACGCATATCCTCATGTACGAGGGTGTGCATGCGTATGCTGTCTTCGAAATAGGTCAGTTGTTTCTCATTGGGCAACTCTCCGTAGAGAAGAAGACAGGCCACTTCGAGGAATGTGGATTTCTCTGCCAGTTGCTCTATGGGATATCCGCGATATCTAAGAATTCCTTTTTCACCGTCCAGAAATGTGATGGCGCTCCGCGTAGCTCCAGTGTTCTTGAAGCCAGAGTCCAAGGTGATATATCCTGTGGTTCCCCTGAATTTCGTGATGTCTACAGCCTTTTCATTTTCAGACCCTTCCACTACAGGAAGTTCATATTCTTGACCATCTAGGATGATCTTCGCGGTTTCGCTCATTGTTTCTTTTTGGGTGATATCTTTATTCGACAAGGTTTCCATCAGATAGGCTGCTAAAGGTAAAAAAGAAAGCGGATCGATAGACCCGCTCAGGTATCATTGGTCGGCCGTGGTCACTCTTTGAATTCAGGAGTGAATTCGGCCTGGTAGTCATTCCATTCTTCTTGGGTCTTCACCTCCTTGTATTTCTCCTCAGCGATGAACTTCAGCATGAGTTCTAGGCCAGTAGGTGTCTTATATCCAGAGACATTGGTCAGGCGGGTCATATTCTCATCCAGGTAGACGATGGTCGGATAGGCCTTCACACCCATATAGCGGGTGAACTGGTGCACTCCATTACGCCCCTTCCGGTTGGGATCGAAATTGGGGTTGGTGTACTCCACATCCTTGAAGGTGACGGGGTCAGCAGATTCCGCATTGAATTTCACTGCGTAATAATTTGCATTGATGTACTCGATGACATCGGGATTGGTGAAGGTATTGCGCATCATCATCTTACATGGACCACACCAGTGCGTGTAAACGTCCATCATGATCTTGCGGGGCTCCTCCTTGACCAATTCTTGAGCTTCTTCTATGGTGACCCAATTGATCGATTTCTCTTGGGCTATACTGAGAAGTGGAATGAGGAATACGAGTAGAATGAGTGAGTGCTTCATGCTCCTAATTTAACGAGATGTGATAAAGGCAAGTTTCATGCCGAGATGAAAAATCAAAGGTCGGACCATGATAAAGTCCGACCTTGATATTTTGTGATGCAATGAGCCGGAGGTCAATCGACCCCGTGCATCAATTTCTTCAGGGGTTTATTGAAGAGAGCAATGGTCAGAGCCAGCCCCAGACAGATGAATCCGATAGTGGAAAAGACATCTGTATAGGCATTGAGTCCGGCCTCACCGGTCAGCTGTTCTCCGCCACCGTGACCGCCCATCAACGAAGCGATCACACCGCCTAGATAGTTGGCCATGGCAAAACTCAAGAACCAAGCACCCATGGCTGTTCCTGATATACGGGATGGGGCGAGTTTGGTGACCATGGAAAGACCGATGGGAGAGAGGAACAATTCCCCTGTGGTATGCAAGAGATATAGGAATACCAAGGTCAAGAGCGGCACTTGGAAATCGGCATCTGCAAACTGCAGTCCTATCAAGGTGACCAAGAATCCCAATCCCAATTGAGCGATACCGTATGCAAATTTCATAGGAATACTCGGGTTCTTCCCGATCTTGCTCAGCTTGACCCACATCACGGAGAATATGGATCCGAAAATGATGATGAACAGAGGATTGAAGAATTGGGTCATGGATGCCGGCATGGTCCATGAACCTATGGTCCGGTCCACACATCTATCGGCAAAGAGTGTAAGCGAAGTACCCGCTTGCTCAAAGAAGGCCCAAAAGGTCACATTGATCAACATGAAGATCAATAAGACGATCATCCGGTCCCTCCACTTATTGGGAGATTCTCCAGCAGGCCTAACAGACGCTTCTTCTTTGTCCACTTCCACTCCGTTCTTCACCAGCACGAATGCGATCATCACGAAAAGAACAATGAGCAGACCCGCGATCAGGTAGTTCTCAAGAATGAGCAGGTAGCAGGCTGGGATGAGTAGGAGAGAGCCCAAAGTGACTGCCTGAGCCCAATTCAGAGGACCTATAGCCTTCTTTTTCCCTTCTTCAGTGATTTCTAGACCAGGAGCAGCGGCAAAAGTGTGACGCTGGGTATAGAATATCAAGATTCCCAGTAACATTCCTATACCGGCCAGACCGAAACCATAATGGAACCCATGTGTCTCCCCGATATACGCAACTACTGTCGTAGCTAGGAAGGCACCCACATTGATCCCGATATAGAAAATCGTGAATCCTGAATCCCGCCTCGGGTCGCCTTCACGATAAAGCTTACCGACTATGGTGGAGATATTGGCTTTGAAGTATCCATTTCCAATGATCAGCGCGCCCATACCGATGAGTAGCATCTGCTTATTCCCACCGAGTATCAAGAACTCTCCGATGGCCATCAGGATACCACCGAGTATGACTGCATACCGGTATCCCAGATAGCGATCGGCCATACGACCACCGAGTATAGGTGCAGCATAGACCAGTCCGGTGTAGGCTCCGTAGATCAGTGCAGCTTCAGAATCACCGATGAGCAGTGACTTTACCAAATAAAGGGTGAGGAGGACCCTCATCCCATAGTAGCAGAACCTCTCCCACATCTCGGAGAAGAAGAGGGTCATCAGGCCCCTAGGGTGGCCCTGGAAACCATCACTGCTTTCCATTTTGCTGGCCGCATCTTCTAAGCGATCATCATGTTCCATACGTTTTGTTCAGATTAGGTTATTGAGTTTGGAGGCTGGCTAAAGTAGTGATTTCGTAGTCAAAGATTCTCTTCGATGAACTCGGTCATCATCTCGAAGAGATGCAGTCGGGTCTTTCCGCCATAGATCCCGTGATTCTTATTGGGGTAGATGAACAAGTCGAAGTCCTTGTTTGCCCCTACCAAGGCATTGACCAATTCCATGGTATTCTGATAGTGTACATTATCATCAGCCGAGCCATGGACAAGTAGTAGGGGGTCCTCCAGCTTCTCTACATGGTTGATGGGTGAGTTGTCATCATAGCCATCTGGGTTTTCCTGCGGAGTACGCATGAAACGCTCGGTATAGATGGTATCGTAGAATCTCCAATTGGTCACTGGAGCCACGGCTATTCCCATTTTAAATGAATTGGCTCCCTTCATTAAGGAATTCAATGTCAGATAACCTCCGAAGCTCCAGCCTTGCATACCGATGCGACTGGCGTCTACATATTCCAATGAACCGAGATACGCAGCCGCACTGATCATATCCTCGGTCTCGAGTTTTCCCAATTCTAGATAGGTGGAGTTCTTGAAATCACGTCCACGGTAATAGGTGCCGCGAGGGTCGACAGATACCACGATGTAGCCTTTTTGAGCCAGCAGTTGATGCCAATAGAGATTTCTGCCTCCAAAACTATTGGACACGGTATTGTGTCCTGGCCCCCCATAGATGGCCATCAACACAGGGTATTTCTTTTTCTTATCGAAATTGGGTGGTTTGATCATCCATCCATGCAATGCATCTCCACGTTCGGTCTGGAAGCTGAAGAATTCCTTGGGTTGGAAATCGAAATCCTCGATGACAGCTTTCAACTCGGCATTGTCCACCAGGTCACGGACTTTCTTCCCCTTCTGTGTATATAGGCTGATATCATACGGTGTGTTGGCATCACTATGATACACCATCATGTATTTGTAGCCTTCTGAGAATTTAGCTTCATTATATCCCGCCTGGGGACTCAGCCTGCGCTTACCCGTGCCGGAGATATCGATACTATAGACAGACTTCTCTGTCACTCCTTCTTCAGATGAGGTGAAGTAGATCTTTCTTTGTTCGTCATCATATCCTACGAACTCGATCACATCCCAAGGCCCTTTGGTGAGTTGTCTTACCTGTTTTCCATTCCCATTGAATACATAGATATGATTGTAGCCATCTTTATCGCTGGTCATGATGAATTCTTGATTGTCTCGCAAGAACACCAGGTCATCCGATATTTCAATATAAGTATCGGAATTCTCAGAGTAGATGACTTCAGGGGTGATGATCGGGCCTCGGGCCGAACGAACATCAGCCAATAAGAGCTCCAGAAGGTTCTGATGACGATTCATGCGGGTAATGGCCAGTACTTCATCTACCGCAGTCCATTGGATGCGAGGCACATAGTGCTCTTTCTCTCCTAGATCGACCTTCTGGTCCGTCCTACCTTTCAGGCTGAAGATGCGAATCTCCACATCAGCATTCTGTTCACCGGCCTTGGGATATTTGAACGTGTATTGATCGGGGTATAGTTCTCCATACATGGCCATTTGGAATTCTTTCACTTCCGTTTCATCGAATCGATAATAGGCGATGTGATCGCTTGCGGGAGACCAGTAGAATCCTTTATCAAATCCAAACTCCTCTTCATAGACCCAGTCAGTAGCTCCATTGATGACTTCATTCTTCTTGCCATCTGTAGTGATGCGGATTTCTTTTCGTGTCTCTACGTCATAATAGAACAAGTCATTCTTCCGCACAAAGGCCACATACTTTCCATCCGGGCTGAATTCGGCCAAGCGTACTTGTCCTTCTTTACGACTTGAAAGCGGTAGCACGCGGTCGTTCGATCGGTCGAAGATCATGTAGTCTGCCCGTGAACTGTGCCTGTATATCGATTGTTGGTTGGTCGCTATCAATACCTTGCGTTCATCAGCTGAGAATTGGTAGTCATCGATGTGGGCTCCTTCGAGATGGTTGCTGGTGACGATCTCTTTGACTTTCTCCCCAGTGCTGTATGAATACATGACCACGGCATTGCCTCCTTGGACAGATTCCAAGCGTGTGTAGTGCGTGCCATCTTTCATGGAGCGTAATCCACTCACATAGTCCATTTGGAAGGTGGAGCTGTACCAGATATCCTCATTGCTCAAGGTCTTTTGAGCGCTCAGGACCTGAACTAGGAATAGAAGGGAAAGGACTACCGAGAAGTGCTTCATCTTGTTATGGGTATTAAACCCTAAAAGTAGCAAAACAAGTGCCTGACTATAGGCCGATAAAAAAGCCCCTTGACCATTCGTCAAGGGGCTTAGGTATTATTAGATACGGATTCCTATCAATCCACTTTGATCAGTGGCTTGACATGGATCTCATCGTTGTAGATCAAGCGTGTGGTGAACATGCCCGCATTGAGCTCGTCCACGTCAACGTAGAATCTGTATTCTACGTCTCCTACCACATTACCGCTGTATACGACCTTCACCGTCTGTCCGAGGTTGTTCAAGACCTCGAATACGACATATCCGCGTTCTGGCACTACAAAGCTCATCACACCTTCGTCTCCCATCGGATTCGGATAGATGGACATGAGTACGTCACTAGTGATCACTGGTGTGATTACAGTGATGTTCTGGCTGATGGAGATCTCATTTCCACAGTCATCTTCAGCAGTCCATGTGCGAGTGATCACATATGGGCAATCGGTACCGCTTTGAGTCTCCTCAAAGGTGATCGTCACATCGTTATCACAGTTATCTATTCCGAAGACATCGGTAGGTACTGGAGGAATGTTTCCACCACACTCTATCTCGATATCACCCGGTACGTTGAAGAGCTCAGGAGCTGAGTTGTCTTCAATGAAGATGTACTGCAAGGATGACTCGGAATTTCCACATGCATCAGAAACGATCCATGTTCTCTCCAAGGTTCCATAACAATCACCTGAGAACTGAATATCGATATAGTCGATAGTCACCTCGGAGCAATTGTCAGTTACTGGAATCGTGAGGTCATCCAATTGATCACAATCCACACTGATGGTGATCGGATAGTCACCGATGACCGGTGCTATGGTATCGATCACTGTAATCACCTGTACTCCGATGCTTGAGTTACCACAATCATCTGAAGCAGTCCATGTACGAGTGATGGTATATGGGCATTCTCCAGTAGATACTTCCTCATCGAAAGTGATGGTCACATCATCGTCACAGTTATCCGTAGCACTCGGTACTGCTGGTGCAGGGATATTCTCACACTCTACCTCGTCATCTTCAGGCACTCCTATGAGCACTGGAGCTGAAGTGTCAGAGACATTGATGGTCTGTGTAGCAATCGCTGAGTTACCACAGTTGTCCATGGCAGTCCAGGTGCGCGTGATCGTCATTTGACAGAAGTCACCATCCATCACTTGACCGTTGTAGGCTACTATCACACCATCATCA
>JABDLZ010000230.1 GCA_013001705.1 Flavobacteriales bacterium | reverse complement strand
ATTGAGTATCGTGATGATGCTACGGGTGGTGAAGTGGATCAACTTGAGGGTCAGGGCCTGAGCGACTATTTCACGTGTATCAGTTCTTCACATCCTTCTGATCGGTCATCGATAGTGATGCATATGTGATAGAGACCGGGAGAGAGATTCTTTCCATTTGCTTCATTTTCCAAGTTCATTCTCTGCACACCGGACGACTCGACCACTTGCTGGGCCGTGTCGATCAGATTACCCGAGAGATCGAAGATCTCTACCAGCACGGATGATCCTGATCTTGCGGTGAATTGGAGCGAGAATGGCCCATCGGTCGGATTGGGATACAAGTCCAGACCACCTTCTTCATCGGCCTCGGATTCCTCTATTCCAGTGGAGGTGTCGAACAGGAATATCAAGGCATTGTCGATATAGGCCCGCCAGAATCCATAGCTGTGTCCTTCTGGGAACTCTTCATACAAATGATCATAGCCATCGGCCACTAAGAGCGGAACGAAGGCATCAACACTCTGATGAATGACCGAGATGTGGTCATAACTGCCGTGCAGCACATAGATCTTCAAGTCAAAGGGCTCGCTTGCATTCTCGAAACCATTGAGGATATCGGGTTCAGTATAGGGCGAGAAAGCAGCCACCTTGCCGAATACCTCTGGATGCTGCATTCCCAGCCAGATGGAGATATTTCCCCCACTGCTGGAACCCAGCACCGCATGGTTCTCAGCTCCGTCCAGGATCCGGTATTCCTGATCGGCCCAGCTCATCAGCTCATCTACGATGAAGGCTGTGAAGTCGGCCTGCTCGGATTCATGATACTCTTCCGTACGGTCGACCGGTGGTACGAAGATCCCGATCATCGGGGGTATGGATCCCTGATCGATGAGATAATCCAAGGTATTGTCCATCTGAGAGAAATCGATGTACTCCAATCCATCATGAACGAGGACCATGGGATAATCCTCTGTGCTCTGGTCATAGCCGGGTGGAAGGTATACCTTGACGGTACGGGTGTCATTCATATTGGTACTGGTGAATGAATGGGTCTCGACCGTGCCGTGGGGGATACTTGGATCATACTCGATCTCCACCGGAGGTTCGTACTCCGGCATGCGTAGTTCCGAGTTATTGCCAAAGCCACCCGGTGCATAGAAGGGATTCAAGGGGTCGAGGATCCAATTGGAGCCATTGAGTACGATCTTATAATCCAATCGTGCGGCATTGTCGAATGCCGCTGTGCGGTACCAGAAATCTGTTCCTGAAATGTTGGTCAGATTCTGACCGGCCGGATTCCAGCCCGTCCAATCTCCGGCCACCTGAGCGTTGCTCACATTCCCATTATAGATGATGTGCGCATAGCCATCCTCAGTGATCGGAAAGGACGAGGTATTGTTGAGTAGGCTATCCGTCTTCTCGCTGCGCTGGGACTCAGGAAGCCCGTTCACGTAGTCGATGAATTCATTGAAAGTCTGACCTTGAGCTGCCTGAAAGCCCATGGTCATGAACATCAGCAGGATGGATTCTATCACACGTATTCTCATGCCTCGAATATACAGCGCTCTATCCTGACCGGCCGCTCATCAAAAGGCTTTTGAAGAGTATGAGTGGCATATGTACATTCGATACATGAAACACATCCTACTTACCCTCTTCATCGTCAGCTCGATAGGCATATCCGCATCCGCAGGAAGCGATTCACTTTATCTGGATAAAGTACGCACCCTCGATGGCATCATCGAGAATCTATATGGGGTCATCTCCGGTGAGAAAGGTGCGGCACGCGACTGGGATCTCATGCGCTATCTCTTCCATCCCGATGCAAAACTGATTCCCTCTGGACATGATAAGGAAGGCAACATACAGGCCTGGTATCTCACCGTGGAGGATTATATCGAGAAATCAGGCCCTTGGCTCGTGGAGAAGGGATTCTTCGAGGAGGAGATCCATCGTGAAGTGGACACCTTCGGGATGATCACACAGGTATTCAGCACCTATGAGGCTTTCAATAGCCAAGCAGATGAAGCTCCCTTCATGCGCGGTATCAACAGCATCCAATTACTCAATGACGGAGAGCGCTGGTGGATACTCAATATATACTGGACCCAAGAGAGCAAGGAGCAGCAGATACCTGAAACCTATTTGCCCGAATGATGAAGAAGCTATTGAAATGGGAAGAAGCGGCCATGTTCGCCTTCTCCATCTACCTATTCTCAATGACCTCATTCCCTTGGTGGTATTTCCTTGTTCTTATCCTTCTTCCGGATATCGGGATGCTCGGTTATCTGATCGATTCTAATATTGGCGCATTCTCTTACAATCTGCTTCATCACAAGGGAATTGCCCTTGTACTATTGATCTGCGGATATCTCTGGGGAGTCCAATGGCTAGAAATTGCCGGCATCATTCTCTTTGGTCATTCAAGTCTGGACCGTATTCTGGGATATGGTCTTAAATTCCCATCGGGATTCAAAGACACCCACTTGGGACCCATCAGATAATTACATATCCTTCATCATGAGCTTATCAGAGAAGAATTCATACATCCTCGGTACTGACCAGGATGAACTTCATCGACTCGGTGTCCAGCATCAGGTGTGGTCCAGTGAGGCTTTGCGGGGATGGAATGCAGCAGGTTTCAAGCATGGGGACGTGCTGCTAGATCTGGGCTGTGGCCCGGGCTATTGTTCTCAAGAACTCGCCTATATCACCGGCAGGGAAGGCAAGGTGATAGGCATCGACCTCTCTGAAGGGTATATCGCACATCTCAATGAAGTCTCCCGCCTACATGGCCTACGCATCGAGACCATCTGCGCAGACTTTGCTGATATGCAATTGGAGACAGAGAGTCTGGATGGCATGTACTGCCGCTGGGCCCTGGCCTGGGTGCCGGATGCAGAAGGAATCTTGAAAAAGGTGCATCAGGCCTTGAGACCCGGGGGACGCATGGTCATCCATGAATACTACGATTGGTCCACCCATCAGACCACTCCTGAGATGCCTGACCTGAAGAAGGCAATTGCCGCTGCATTGCAGAGCTTCCAGGATTCTGAGGGAGAGATCGATGTCGGACGCTACCTTCCGGGCATACTGGAAGGCATGGACATGGATATCCTCTCCTATCGGCCCATGCAGAAAGTGGTCACTCCGCATGAATTCGAGTGGCAGTGGCCCAATTCCTTCTATCCCAACTATTTCCCACGGCTCGTGGACATGGGCTATCTCACATCTGAAGAGGCAGAACAAGCCATGGAGGATATGAAGCGCTTGAGCGAGACACCCGGAGCGAGTCTGTTCTGCCCGGCCATGGTGGAGATCATAGCTGAGAAGCGATGAGTGCTAAGCCGTTGAAGATCGACTTCTTGGATCATGTGGCTATACGGGTGAAAAGCTTGTCGAGATCCGCTGAGTGGTATGAAATGGTCTTAGGACTGCAGCGCTATGAGATACCGGAATGGGGCGCCTATCCCATCTTCATGTTGAGCGGACGATCCGGAGTGGCTCTCTTCCCTGCGCAGCTGGACCATCCCAAGTTGGATACGCATTCTCGGAACGTACGTATCGATCATTTCGCATTCCATGTGGATAGAGCGAATTATGAATTGGCGAAAGAACGATTCACTCAGAGCGGAATCCACTTCAAAGAGCATGACCACATTTATTTCAATTCGATCTATCTCCACGACCCCGATGGACATGAAGTGGAGTTGACCACCCTACAAGTTTCTCCAGAAAGATTCTATAAGACCGATGAAGGACATTGAAACACTCCGTTTCCCGGTAGGGAGATTCCAAATGCCCGGTGTGCTGAGCTCGGAACAGCGCAAGCAGATGACGGAGACCATCCGAGCATTTCCAGAAAAGCTGGAAGCGATGGTCTCAGGCCTTAGCGAAGAATTGGATTGGCGCTATCGGCCAGAGGGTTGGATGATAAGGCAGGTCGTGCATCACTGTGCAGACAGTCATATGAATGCCCTCATCCGTTTCAAGTTGACCCTGACCGAGGACTCTCCTACCATACGACCCTATTTCGAAGACCGCTGGGCCGAGCTTACAGACACGCTGGATGCTCCGATCCGGGAGTCGCTTGATATTCTGAAGGGTGTACATAGCCGATGGTCCAGATTGCTGGGTGGAATGAGCGATAGTGATTTTGCCAAGCATTATGTGCATCCGGAATACCAGAACACCTACACCTTGGATCAGGCCTTGGCCAACTACGATTGGCATTGCAAGCATCATGCGGCACATATCCAGCAAGCATTGGAACATAAAGGGGAATTCAACACTTGATTCAGAGCACCTTCGCTACCCCATACCTTCTCGGATCTCCGACTGCTTGAAGTCCGCCTGAGCCATCTGTGTAGATAGAATGAACTCCACCGAAGAAGAGCGAATGCTCGTCCCAACAGCGCTGGGTGCGGTCAGAGGCCACATCTTCCACTTGACTACCTGCCTCGAAGTGCAGTGTGCCCTCATGCCAATGCTGGCGTGGAAAGAGGGTAGCTTCTTCCAGAGAAAGACCGTGTGCAAATAGAGCTTCCATCACCTGATAGATCACATAGGGAATACGTCCTGCACCTCCAGAACCACCTACATAGCGCACCTGGCCTTCCAGGTCCCGGACCATGACCGGTGACATCATGGAATTGAGTCGCTGGTCCAGTGCCCAAGAATGCGCACCCTTGGGCAGGAGGAAAAGTTCTCCGAGCATGTTGTTCATCTGCATATCCGTACCCGGAATCCAATATCCGCTCCCCTCGCCTATACTCAATGTGAGACCGATGGCATTCCCTTGAGCATCGATGATGGAAAAATGACTGGTACCCTTGCTGGCCTCACCGGTACCTTGATAGCGGTAATCCAGATTTGGGAGCAATCGTTTCATCGTGCGGCCGATTCCCCCCTTCTCATGTATCTCCTCCTTGACCAGCCCCAGCAAGCTCGTAAGCCCTAGTCCATCTTGGTTGCGATGATGGTCGAGCAAGGCCATGATGGCTCCACCGTAGCTCGGTCCATTGGGTAGGCAAAGTTGATTCCCGTGATAGGGCATCAACATGGGTCGGCTCCAGCGTGCACGATAATTCTGGAAATCAGCTCGGGTCAGAAAACCTCCTCCTTCATAGATCGACCGACTCACTCTTTCACCTATCTCCCCGTGATAGAAACCCCGGTCTCCCTCTGAGGCGATGAAATCCAGAAAATCGGCCAGATGAGGATAGACCATGGTATCCCCCAGCTTCTTGGGCTCACCATCACGGAAGAAGATATCTTGGACTGATTCCTCTAGCTTGAAGATGTCTTGGAGAAGGGCCATATCTATCTCCCCGAATTCATTGACATGGACCCCCGCTTTAGAGACCGACTTGGCATGTTGCACCAATTCGGACATGGGCATGGTACCATATCTACGGTGTAGTTCCCCCAGACCCGCGATCACCCCCGGAACAGCAATGCTTGCCTTGCCGATGTGGAATATCTCCTGTTCGGTACCGAAATCTACAGTGACCGGCCTGAAATCGAGCTCGCGGTCCACGTCCTTGGCACGGGGAGTCTGAGTGAAGAAATCCAAAAGATGTGTGCCATGCGCGTTAGAGTGACACATCGCAAAGCCACCCGCTCCGGCCGAGCCCATGCATGGTTCTGCGGCAAAGAGCGTGAAGCAAGCTGAGATAGCCGCATCGAAGGCATTCCCTCCAGCACGGAGGATCTCTTCTGCCGATTCCAAAGTCGTTTCATGCCCTGCGGCTATGGCTCCTAGGCTCATGGGGCGAAGGAATGAAAATCAATGGGAGGAACCATGGAAGGGATGCATGAATGGATTAAGAGGACGTACTATTTAGCAGATTCTTCGTTCCGCTCCGCTACACTCTGAATGACCGTTGATTTGGAACTAGTTACCTCGATCAATCAGTCATTCAGACGAGGTGTAAGCGAGGAAGAGTCTGTATAATCAGCGTACAGGTGTTCTTGGACAGCTCATTTACCAAGGATGACCTCGACAACAGGCAAGACCTCCTCCACCCACAGACTATACTGGAAGCGGCTCGGATGCAGGTTATCTGGTGCGAGTGCATCGGGACCATCGCCCAATTGACGCGAGATCGTGGTGATATCGATAAATGGAATACCCCTATCGGTACATACCTGTAAGGCATAGGCATTATACATATCTATCTGCTCTCCTATCTGCTGCGCATTTCCCGATCCGAAAGGTGTGACCCCATAGTCGGGTATGGATACCACAAAGACTTGATCTGAACCACCAGCAAATGCAATCGCTTGGGAGAGCAGGGAGTCGAATTCCTGCTCATAGACCTCGAAAGGAATACTTTGGAATTGATTGTTGACCCCGATGAGCAGCGAGACCATATCGAAATCTTCCAAGGGAAGAGAATTGTCGATAGCATTCTGCAGATCGGTAGTGGTCCAGCCGGTCTGGGCGATGTACTTGAGCGAATCGACCGTAAAACCTCTTGCCGCTAGCGAATCCACCAGTTGGCCAGGCCAGCGGGCCTCGTACTCCACCCCTTGACCGATGGTATAGCTATCGCCCAAAGCCAGATAGCGATAGGAGGTCATCGGCAAACTGCCTTCTACCGACTGTTCGCAAGACGGCATGGCGATACCCAATATTAATCCGAGAAGCAGGAGTCTCATGACATGAAGAAAAGAAAAGCACGCGAAGCGCTGTCAAGAAGCCAATGAGCGAATCCAGTACTCTTGTAGGAAACAATGACCATGTTCGGATTATTCAAGTCGAAATCGCCTGCAGAGAAATTGCAGAAGAAGTATGAGAAATTAATGTCAGAGGCACACAAGCTCTCAGCCACAGATCGTAAGGCAGGTGATGCAAAATACCAAGAAGCGGAGAATGTAGCGAAAGAGATCGAGCGTTTGAAAATGATTTCATAAGAAGCTGTGTTGGCTTACATTAGCCCACATGAATAACAAACGCATCGCTGTTATCGGTTGTGGTAATCTGGGATCGGCCATCGTTCAGGGTCTGATCGATCATGCTGATGTATCCAATGAGAACATCACTGCTACCAAGCGACATATCGAGAGCATTCAACACTTCGCCACCGAAGGAGTCCGCATCACTTCTGATAACGCTAAGGCCATACAAGAAAGCGATATCATCCTGGTGGCGCTCAAACCCTACAACATCCTCGAAACCTTGCAGGAGGTGCAGCAGGAGATCGAACCCGGCAGGCATACCATCATCTCGCTTGCCACGGGCGTCTCTTTGGATGAACTGCATGGTGCTATCGGTCATCACGTGGAGATATTCAGGGCCATGCCCAATACAGCTGCCGATGTGAGCGAATCGGTGACCTGCATCTGTACGGATAGCACGGACAGTCAACGCTCCCAAGAGGTCGAGGAACTCTTCAACAGCATAGGCTCATCCATCTTCATCGAGGAGGAACTCATGGAGTCCGCCACGATACTCGGAGCATGCGGTATCGCCTATGTGCTCCGTTTTATGCGGGCCATGGTGCAGGGAGGAATAGAGATAGGTTTTGATGCGGATACGGCTACTCGCATCGTGAATCAGACGGTAAAAGGGGCCTCGGAATTACTCATACAACGGGACAGCCATCCCGAAGAGGAGATAGACAAGGTGACCACCCCCAAGGGTTGTACGATCACAGGTCTCAATCAAATGGAGCATCACGGCTTCAGTTCGGCCCTGATACAGGGTATCGTGGCTTCATTCAACAAGATCGATGATTGAGCCATGAGCTCGCTGAATCGCAGATCCATACTCCGATGGCTACTTCTGGTTGCGGTACTGGTATTCACCATCACGGTGGCCCATCGCAAAGGAAATGACATCAATGTCTACCTCCATGCAGCCGATCAACTATGGAACAGTGTCGATCCCTATATCAGCAATCCCTATAACCAGTATCTCTATGGTCCCTTCTTCGCACTGCTGCTGAAACCGCTTACGCTCTTAGGCTATCCGATAGCACGGGTGGTATGGGCACTACTTTGCATGGCGGCACTCTACCGATCATGGGACATCTTCAGAAAGGAGGTACTGGTACCGGCAGCCTTCTCAGAAAAGCTCATCTCCCGCATGGGACTGGTCCTTCTCCTGCTTAGTGTGAATGTATACATCCACAATCTGAATCTGGGTCAGGTCACCCTCCCCATGCTCTGGTGCATCATAGAAGGGATGTATCAGATACGGAAAAGCCGCCCTTGGCTAGGCTCCGCTATACTCGCATTTGGTATCAATCTGAAGATCCTGCCTTTGCTGGTGCTCTTCTATTATTTCCTGAATAGAAGATGGAAACCCATCATACTGACCATGGGAATACTAGTCCTCTTGCTTCTCATCCCAGCCCTTTTCATCGGATGGGAGGCCAACCTGGCTTTCCATGGTCATTGGTTGCAAATGATCAATCCGGTTGGGAAGAAATTCGGGGTGGAGATCAACGATGGTTGTGTGAGCATCAATTGCCTGATGAGCCGACTGCCCTTGTCCCTCGATGCGATGAAATGGTCGACCCTTGTCCTACGATTGATTGTAGTTGCCGTCATGACAATCTATTTCTTCCGTAGACGAAATATGGCACGGACATCTGTCCAGTATTGGAAGGATATCAGCATGCTCTTCTTGGTCATCCTCTTGGTCTTCCCGCATCAGATGAAATACAGCATGCTCTTCATCCTACCCACCGGTGCCTACCTGCTCTACAGATTCTATCAGCAAGGATCTCGATGGAAGGGAATCTATTACTTATCCGCCTTCTGTCTGGTAGTACCGGCCATCATGGGAAGGGATATCATCGGCAATTCAGCCACCGACTTTTTAGATACCATCGGCATATTGGGAATCATCAATGCGCTGCTCTTCGCCCTTCTTATTTCAGAGAAAGAAAAAGCCCCATCGGAGGTCCGATAGGGCTTTCTAAAATTTTTCTCTGGATCCTTACCAGATCTGCACGCGCTGTTCATCATCAAGGAACATCTCATCCCCTTCTTTAATATCAAAGGCTTCTTGGAAGGCCTTCATATTCATGATCGGCATATATCCACGATATTCTCCGGGTGAATGCGGATCGGTCTTGATGCGGTTCTTTAGGGCCTCTTCACGGATCAACTGACGCCAGATGGTCGCCCAGGAGATGAAGAAGCGTTGCTCCTGTGTGAAACCATCGATCTCACCCGGATCACCTTCCTCTGCCAGATGCATCTGTAGACCATCATAGGCGGAGAATACCCCTCCTAAGTCACCGATGTTCTCTCCTAAGGTATACTCCCCATTGAGATTGATGCCTGGTAGCGCTTCTACGCTATCGTATTGTGCAATGAGGTTCTTACCCAATTCCTTGAATCGTGTCTCGTCATCTTCGGTCCACCAATTGGTCAGGTTACCGTCTGCATCGAACTTGGCCCCTTGGTCATCAAAACCGTGAGAGACCTCGTGACCGATGACCGCTCCGATACCTCCATAGTTGACGGCCATATCGGCCTGATAGTTATAGAAAGGAGGCTGCAGGATAGCGGCCGGGAACACAATCTCATTGAATGTAGGATTGTAGTAGGCATTGACCGTCTGAGGGGGCATGAACCACTCGGTCTTGTCCACTTCCTTACCCAGCTTGGCCATACGTTCATCAAAGTTCCACTTGGTCACATTGAGCATATTGCCGAATAGAGTGCCTCCGTTGTCTACGGCTTCAATCTTCAAGTCGGAGTAGTCTTTCCACTTATCGGGGTATCCGATCTTGATCTGCAGCTTGTCGATCTTTGCGATGGCCTTATCCTGTGTCTCAGGCTCCATCCAATCGAGATTACGGATGCGCACCTTGTATGCTTCCAACACATTGCTCACCATCTTCTCAGCCTTGGCTTTAGCCTCGGGTGGGAATTTCTCATCGACATAGAGTTTACCCAGTGCTTCACCTACTGTGCGATTCAAGGTAGATAGCGCACGCTCTTCAGCAGGGCGTTGCTCTTTGGCACCGCGCAGTTCCTGACTGTAGAACTCCCAGTTGGCCCGCTCGATATCGGTGGTCAAGAAAGAGGCTGTACCATCGATCATGGTCCAACGCATGTAGTTCTTCCATTCCTCGATCTCACCTTCATTGAAAATCGCCTGTAGTGCCTTGAAATATTCAGGTTGCGTCACAACGATAGTATCCAGTTCACCCGCACCGATGGTCTTCAGATACATCTGCCAATCCACGCTGGGCACTATTTCCTCAAGCTGGGAGATGGCCATGGGGTTGTAGGTGTTATATGGATTCCTGCGATCTTCTTTGGTCAGCCTAGGCTCGGCCATACGCGTCTCAAAGGCAAGTACACGGGCGGCCCTATCATCGGCTTCTTCGGGAGAATGCCCGAGGAACTGGAGCATACGGGACACGTGCTTGACGTATTTCTCACGCTTCTCCTTGCTATCCTCATCATCGCCTACATAATACTCCCGTTCCGGCAGTCCGAGGGGACCGGCACCGAGATAGGCGGTATTCATCTTACTGTTCTTCAGATCGGTGTAGACATATGTACCTAGGAATCCGATACCTCCGTAAGGTTCCATCTCGGCCATCAAAGCGTTTAGATCCTCCATGGACTGAACGGCATCTATCTTATCCAGATAGGGCGTGATAGGGTCAACTCCGGCCGCATTCCGGGAGTTGGAGTCCAATACCGAACGGAATACCTGGATGGCCTTCCACTGGTCGGTGCCTTCTGCATAGTCGCCACTGTCGCTGGCCTTTTTGAGAATGGCCAATGCATCATCATCGGTCATCTTGCGGAGCTCATCGAAACTCCCCCATCGCGTACGATCATCGGGAATCTCGGCCGTCTCCAGCCATTTACCATTGACAAAGCGATAGAAATCGTCCTGCGGACGGATGGTGGTGTCCATGTATTCGAGGACCACACCGGGTACAGCTGTATCTGTATTCGTCATTTCTGTGTTCTGATTATCCTGTGCGCATGATATCAATGTGATCACCGCCAGTGTGAGGATATAGTACTTCATTGATCGGGTTATGGATTTGCGCGACAAAGATGTGATTCTCTGACATATAGCCAGCGATCATCTGTGTCAATGCGCTCTCGTATGGATGGATGTACCTGGAACGGTACGAGCGGAATCATTCTCCAAAGAGGGAGTCCACGAATTCCCTCCGGTGGAATACCTGCAGATCCTCCATACCCTCACCTACCCCGATGTATTTGACCGGGATCTTGAATTCATCGGAAATACCGATGACCACACCCCCTTTGGCCGTGCCATCGAGTTTGGTGACGGCCAGGGCCGTGATGTCCGTAGCTGCGGAGAATTGTTTGGCCTGCTCGAAGGCATTCTGACCGGTAGAACCATCCAATACGAGGAGTATCTCATGTGGAGCCTCACTCACATGTTTCTGCATCACGGTCTTGATCTTGGTCAATTCGTTCATGAGATTCACCTTGTTATGGAGACGTCCGGCTGTATCGATGATGCAGATGTCAGCCCCTTGAGCCACGGCACTTTGTACGGTGTCAAAGGCCACCGAGGCTGGATCGGCACCCATACCCTGATTAATGACAGGCACATCCACCCGTTCTCCCCATATCTTCAATTGATCGACCGCTGCTGCGCGGAAGGTATCAGCCGCACCCAGTACCACCGACTTGCCTTGTTGCTTGAACTGATGGGCAAGCTTACCTATGGTGGTGGTCTTTCCTACTCCGTTCACCCCTACGACCATGATGACGTAGGGCTTCACCTCGCTGGTATCTATCTGTTTGGTGGAGTCATCCGAACCGGACTCCTCGAGCAACTGGGCGATCTCATCGCGTAGGATCTCGTTGAGTTCGTCCGTACCGACATACTTATCTCGGGCCACTCGTTCTTCGATACGGTCAATGATCTTGAGTGTGGTACTGACGCCTACATCGGAAGTGACCAGCACTTCTTCCAGATCATCAAGCACCTCAGCGTCCACCTTGCTCTTCCCAGCCACGGCTCGGGCCAGTTTGGACATGATGCCTGTCTTGGACTTGTTCAGTCCTTCATCCAGTTTTTCTTTTTTCTCTTTGGAGAATAATCCGAATAATGCCATAAACGATGTGGTGGGTGGATTTGAGGAATTCAAAGAAACAAAAAAGGCTTCCTGTTGAGAGGAAGCCTATAATACCTTGTCAGCAGTACCGATCAATTGTCGGACAACCAGTTCTTGACGTTCTCATTGTGCACGATGGCTTCTTTGAACGTGTATGCACCGCTCTTCTCTGAACGGACCATCTTGATGACCTTGGTGAACTGCTTACCACCTCCGGTCTGTAGTGTTGCTACTGTCTTCTTTGCCATGACCTGATTATTTTATCTCCTTGTGGATGGTGTATTTCCTCAGGATAGGATTGTACTTCTTGATCTCCATTCTGTCTGGAGTGTTCTTCTTGTTCTTGGTAGTGATGTACCTGGACGTGCCTGGCTGGCCGCTGTCCTTGTGCTCGGTGCACTCTAGGATCACTTGAACTCTGTTTCCCTTCTTAGCCATGATTATCAGCCTTTATAGTATCCTTTTTCCTTGGCACGCTCGATAGCCGCTTTGATACCGATCTTGTTGATGGTCTTCAAAGCAGAGGTCGAGATCCGTAGAGAGACCCATTTGTTGTCCTCAGGGATGTAGAATTTCTTATCGATGAGGTTGGGGTAGAAACGTCTCTTCGTTCTCCTTTTGGAGTGTGAGACATTGTTTCCCACCATCATCTTCTTTCCGGTCAATTGACATACACGTGCCATGGTCCTCGATTTTTTGGGAGTGCAAAGAAAAGAATTTTATCTGTTCGCTACAACGTATTTTTCGATGTATGAAGTGAACATCAGACTGTCAATAGCTGTTTGCGCAATTCATTGAGTGCTGTGAGGGCGGTCATGCGGATATTATTCCTGCGATTTCGCCCGAACTGGAAGCACTTGGTGACCAGGCCTTCTTTGGTACCCACGCTCATCCAAACGGTACCTACCGGCTTGTCTTCCGTTCCGCCATCCGGGCCAGCGATCCCTGAGACCGCGATGGTATAATCCGTATCGAAATGCAAGAAGACCCCGTTGGCCATATCCTCTACCACCTCTTGGCTCACTGCTCCTCTGTCCAGAATGACCTGAGCATCTACATCCAGGATCTCACTCTTGGATTTATAGCTGTACGTGCAGAAAGACCCTTCATAGTACCTCGAACTGCCTGGAACGGTGGTCAGGAGGTGGGCTATATATCCACCGGTGCAACTTTCAGCGGTGGCGATGGTGCGTTTCTTCTCTACCATCAATCGACCCACGACCTGTTCTAGTTTTTCCTCATTGTATCCATAGACGAGCTCGGGAATCAAAGTTTCCAGCTCCTTGGCCTTACGCATGACCTTTTCTTTTAAGACCTCCTTATCGGGTCCATATGCACTCAGTCGCATCTTGACGATTCCTAATGACGGCAGATAGGCCAGCCGTACATCTTCTTCTTCCAAACTGGCCTCCCAGTCCTGCACTCTATGCGCAATGAAGGATTCTCCTTCCCCAAAGGTCATGAGCGTATGATGAAATACAGGAGAAGTCTCAAAATGCTCTGCGATCATATCGAGGAATCCGGTCACCATGAGGTGCTTCATCTCATAGGGCACCCCGGGCATAGAGATGACCACTTTACCGTTCTTCTCGAACCACATCCCACTGGCCGATCCTTTGAAGTTCCTGACTATACGGGCCGATTTGGGCAATAGGGCTTGATCCCTGTTCATAGGAAGGAGCCTTTTTCCCTTGGAAGAGAAATAGCTACTGATGCCTTCGAGGACTTCATCGTGCATGACCAACTCATCCTCGAAGTACTCTGTCAAGGTCATCTTGGTCACATCATCATTGGTAGGCCCCAGGCCACCGGTCATCAATACCAGATCGACCCGTGCATGGGATTCTTCGAGGGCTTGAATGATGTCCTCAGGTGTATCTGCAATGGTGGTCACGCGACCCACCTTCACACCTAGCTTATTGAGCTCTTGGGCCATCCATGCGGAATTGGTATCCACAGTCTGTCCGATCAATATCTCATCTCCTATTGTGACTATCTCTGCTGTCATGGCCGGCAAAATTACAATGGAAAGCCTTGCGTTACATGTAAAAGAAGGACCGCTTCGTGTCACTCTACGTCCACTGGCACGTCTATTGTGGTCGAATTCTCGTTAAGAAAAGGAAATGAGAAGCAGAAGCGTAGGTACAGACACAGAGCAAAAACTCGAATTAGGGGTCCTTCAGCGCTATGCTGATCTATTGGATTCCAGCATACGGATACCGGGCACTCAATGGACTATCGGACTCGACCCGATCATAGGCCTGATCCCTGTCGTGGGTGATCTTGCAGGCTATCTGTTCAGCATATTGATCCTTTTCAAATGCTACAAACTTGGAGCGAGTAAAATGCTCATCCTCAAGATGTTCGGCAATATCACCCTGGATGCGACAATCGGTTCCATACCGATACTGGGTCTCTTCTTTGATTTCGCTTACAAGAGCAATGAGCGGAATCTCCGACTCTTCAAAGAGTATCATACCCAAGGAAAGCACCGAGAGAGCACCCTCCCATTCTTCCTAGGGCTTTTCATCTTGACCACCCTATTTGTCATCATGGTCATCTATCTCTTGGTCCAACTCTATGCTTGGATATTCTGATCGGCATTGGAATTGATATATTCACCTCTAAAGACACCCCCATGAAACACCTACTTACTTTGATGCTCTTACTCGGAAGCGCGACCATTGCCCATGCTCAAAAAGGCATAGTCATCGGTGAGTATGAGATGAAGATCGAGTGGCCCAAGGATCAACTGGAAAGTCTAGAGAACCCACTGGCCTCTACAGATTGCGATCGTCCTGAGATCAATTGGATCTTCGTTGACAAGCAATTCTCGGGTGGCGAGAATGGGGTCATCGAACGTACTTGGATGGCAGAGGATGCTTGCGGGAACAAGGCCTCTACAGTGCAATATATCGTGCTGAAAGAATAGCGTCTCAGGACTTCAGACGTTGAATCTGAAATGCATCACATCCCCATCTTTCACCACATACTCCTTGCCTTCTATTCCCATCTTACCCGCCTCTTTTACAGCAGGTTCTGACCCGTAATTGATGTAATCATCAAAGGCTATGACCTCGGCTCGAATAAAGCCTTTCTCGAAATCAGTGTGGATCACACCGGCTGCCTGTGGGGCTTTGGTCCCTTTGCGTATGGTCCAGGCACGAACTTCTATCTCTCCTGCAGTGAAATAGGTCTCCAGATCGAGCAATCGATATGCAGATGTGATCAGTCGATTCACTCCGGCCTCTTCCAGACCCAGATCATCTAAGAACTCCTTCTTATCCTCGTAGCTGTCCAATTCTGCGATATCCGCTTCTATCCCCACTCCGAGTATCAGTACCTCTGCATTCTCATCCTTGACCGCTTCCATTACAGCAGCCGTGTGAGCATTTCCTGAAACCACTGCACTTTCATCCACATTGCAGACATAAAGCACCGGTTTGTTGGTCAGTAATTGTACATCATGTACGAGTTCTTCTTCGGCTTCATTCAAGTCCACGGTACGGGCCGACTTGCCTTGCAGCAACGTATCCCTCCATTTCTCCAGCACGGCCATTCGGGCTGACATCTTCTTATCTCCAGCATTGGCTGCTCTGGAGCAGGATTGGATCTGCTTCTCCACGGATTCCAGATCCTTGAGTTGTAGCTCAGTATCGATGACCTCTTTATCACGCACGGGATCTACGCTGCCATCTACATGCACTACGTTGCCATCCTCAAAACAGCGGAGCACATGGATTATGGCGTTGGTCTCTCGGATATTCCCAAGGAATTGATTTCCAAGTCCTTCCCCTTTGCTCGCTCCCTTCACGAGACCAGCAATGTCCACGATCTCTATGGTGGTGGGCATGACCCGTTCCGGATTCACAAGTTCTGCTAGTTGGGTGATACGCTCATCAGGGACGGTAATGACACCCACATTGGGCTCGATGGTACAGAAAGGGAAATTGGCCGCTTGGGCCTTAGCATTGCTGAAGCAGTTGAAGAGAGTGGATTTTCCAACGTTGGGCAGACCAACGATTCCGCATTGAAGGGCCATGAATAGATCTTTTTGGGGCGACAAATGTAGCCTATTCGGACTCCCGTCATACACCGATCAGGAAAGGCCTTCTCCGAGCTACGGCCGTTATCAACAATGTCACCACTGTTTTTCACACATTCTTCGTGGTCGTAGGCATATCCCTTTCTTTGCCCTTTAAATCCGCACATGGAGGAAATTGCTATACCTAGCCGCACGATGGAAAGAAAACTCGACAACAAAGAGCTTGAACGGATTGCCTCCCAAGTAAGGAGGGATATTGTACGAATGGTCCATGCCGTGTCTTCTGGACATCCTGGCGGCTCCTTAGGCTGTACAGATTTCTTTGTGTCCTTGTACTTCAATATCATGGAGCACAATTCGGATTTCAAGATGAACGGTAAGGGTGAGGATGTTTTCTTCCTTTCCAACGGGCACATCTCACCGGTCTGGTACTCGGTGCTAGCGCGAAGCGGATATTTCCCCGTGGAGGAATTGAACACATTCCGCAAGCTCGATTCCCGATTGCAGGGCCACCCGGCCACCGAAGAAGGTCTACCCGGAATACGAGTGGCCTCTGGCAGTTTGGGACAAGGGCTCTCGGTCGCCTGTGGAGTCGCTCAAGCAAAAAAATTGGATGGTGACCCGCATCTGGTGTATTCCTTACACGGAGATGGAGAACTACAAGAAGGCCAGATTTGGGAAGCAGCCATGTATGCAGCCCATCATGGTATCGATAATCTGATCTCTACCGTGGACTACAATGGTCGACAGATAGATGGAGATGTGGATGATGTGATGGAATTGGGCGATCTACGGGCCAAATGGGAGTCTTTTGGATGGATGTGCCTGGAAATGGATGGTCATGATTTTGACAACATCCACGACACCATGGCTGCTGCCAAGCTCAAGAGCGGGAATGGTCGTCCCATTTGCATCCTCATGAGCACCGAGATGGGAAAAGGTGTGGATTTCATGATGGGAACTCACAAGTGGCACGGAGTGGCTCCCAATGATGAGCAACTTGAAGAAGCCTTGAGCCAATTGGAAGAAACACTGGGTGATTACCCGGCCTGATCGAACATGGAGCGGTTCACTTGGCACCTTCCTTGTTATTCACCCTTTTGATGAAAATTAAAGGACAATCCCTGAAGAACCTCTTTGTGGTTCTGATCTGCATGGGGCTGACGCAGGTATCCATTTCTCAAGAACTCACACGCATACTCTTCGTGCTCGATGCTTCTAACAGTATGAATGGTAGATGGCAGAGCCAGACCAAGATGGATATCGCCACGGATCTTCTTAAGGAAAGCCTCGATGAATTGAAAGGCACCCCCGATCTGGAACTGGCCCTCAGGGCCTATGGTCACGGCAGCTCTATAGCCACTGCCGAGCAGAATTGCGATGACACGGAACTATTGGTCCCCTTCGGCCCGTATCGATTCAGTCAGATCGATGAAGCGTTGGAGGAGATAGAACCCCAAGGAACCACTCCTATCGCCCGCAGTTTGGAGCGAGCAGCTGAGGATTTCCCAGATGCCGAAGCCCGGAATGTGATCATACTGATCACCGATGGGATCGAAGCCTGTGACGAAGATCCCTGTGCCGTTTCCCTCGCTCTTCAACGAAAGAAAGTGATCCTCAAACCCTTCATCATTGGTATCGGCATGGAGAATGTGGATACCACCCCCTTTGAGTGTATCGGTAATTTCTTCGATGCCAGCAGCGAAGAGACTTTTGAAAAGGTATTGCAGGTGGTCATCAGCCAAGCCCTGAATAATACCACCGTTCAGGTCGACCTATTGGATGCCCAACTGGAACCCACCGTGACCAACGTCCCTCTTACCTTTTCCGATAGCAATACCGGTAAGATCCTGTATCAGTTCATCCATACTATGAACAAAGCCGGAAACCCGGATACCTTGCCCTTGGACCCGGTCTACACCTACGATATAATCGCCCACACCTTACCTCCACAGAAAGTGGATTTCCAGCCGATCGTCCCCGGTGAGCACACGACTATCACTTTAGAGGCTCCCATCGGAGAACTCGACCTCAAGATGGAAGGACGGAATGCCTATAAAGACCTCAAATGCCTGATACGTGGTTCTGGATTACAGGAATTGGTCAATGTACAGGACTTCAATACGAGTGAGAGCTACATACAGGGCATGTATGACCTCGAAGTACTTACCCTGCCTCGAACGCGCATCCCGAATGTGAGGATCACTGCAGACAAAAGCACACCGATCGCAATTCCTACACCTGGAGTGCTCAATCTCATTCTTCCCTCTATCGGATATGGATGTATCCAGCAGGTGAAAGGAAATACATTGGAGTGGGTCTGCAACCTGGACGGTACAGATACCCAACAGCAATTCGTCCTTCAACCCGGTCATTACCGGGTACTTTACCGCTCAAGAAAATCTAAACAAGCCATCTACACCTTGGAACGCGAATTCAAAATAGAGTCAGAGAGCTCTGTTCAAATCCGTTTCTGAACACATCGATTAAACCTCTAGACCATGATCATAGACGTCACCGAAAAGAAAGACACCCGTTCAGGATTCGGCCAAGGCCTTCTGGAATTGGGAGAATCCAATGACCAGGTAGTAGCCCTCTGTGCTGACCTTACAGGATCGCTCAAGATGAATGCCTTCCAGGATGCTTTTCCTGAGCGTTTCTTCCAAGTAGGGATTGCAGAAGCCAATATGATGGGTGTTGCAGCCGGACTATCCATAGGAGGTAAGATCCCATTCACAGGGACCTTTGCCAATTTCTCTACAGGTCGGGTCTACGATCAGATCAGACAATCCATAGCCTACTCGGAGAAGAATGTCAAGATCTGTGCATCACATGCTGGACTCACCCTTGGTGAAGATGGAGCCACCCACCAGATACTCGAGGACATCGGTATGATGAAGATGCTCCCTAATATGACCGTGATCGTCCCCTGCGACTACAACCAGACCCGCTTGGCCACCTTGGCTTTGGCCGATCATCATGGTCCCGCCTATCTCCGATTCGGCCGCCCCAAGTGGCCCGTGTTCACCTCTCCCGATCAAGACTTCGTGATAGGCAAGGCACAGAAGATGACCAGCGGATCGGATGTGACCATCATCGCTACAGGCCATCTGGTATGGAAATCATTGGAGGCTTCTGAGAAGTTGAGCGAAAAAGGGATCTCTTGTGAGGTCATCAATATGCATACGATCAAACCTTTGGACGAAGAGGCGGTCATAGACTCAGTGAACAAGACTGGATGTGTGGTCACGGCTGAAGAGCATCAACGCAATGGCGGACTAGGAGACAGTATCGCGCAATTACTTGCACTGCGAAAGCCGAGTCCTATGGAAA